>NZ_JAMYQD010000013.1:0-239745 GCF_040320665.1 Mesorhizobium sp. M0626
ACCCCTCTCGCAGGAGTTGGGTGTCTCTCCCCCTTGAGCGACGGGCGCCCGCTGCTGTGGCGCGCCACCCGCCAGATCGTCGCCTCTCTGATCGCGACCATCTTTCCTCAACCTTCCTTGGCGGCCCTGCGCCAAAAACTCCATGCCTTGCGATATCGCTGGCGTGAGCCACCACGAAAGCGCAAGTTTCAGTCCATGCCAAAGCTATCTTACCGCCTATGCCGTTCACGGGGAGAAGGTGCCCGAAGGGCGGATGAGGGGCGGCGCCAGCGATTGAAAGCTCGCGCTGTCCCTCACGTGCCTGCCGGCATCCTCTCCCCGTACGGGGTGAGGGCAACTCACCCGATCACCTTTTGTTCCGATTTTCCTTGGCGATCGCGCGCCGTCGCGCTACCTCTTTCGCGTGACCGAGCAGCCGCGCCTTGCCAAACAAAATGCCGCCGTCCTTCTGCCCGAGCCATTCATCAGATGGTTTGGCGAAAAAGGCTGGTCGCCGCGCGCTCACCAGATCGAGCTGCTGGCGAAGGCTCAAGCCGGGCAATCGGTGCTCTTGATCGCACCGACCGGCGCCGGCAAGACACTGGCCGGCTTCTTGCCATCGTTGACCGAACTGGCCAACCGCCCCAGACGCAAAGCCGGTATGGCACGGCGCGGCATCCATACGCTCTACATCTCGCCGCTGAAGGCGCTGGCCGTCGACATCGAGCGCAACCTCGGCAAGCCGGTGGAGGAGATCGGCCTGCCCGTCACCATCGAGACGCGCACCGGCGACACGCCTTCCCACAAGCGGCAGCGCCAGAAGCTGGCGCCGCCCGATATCCTGCTCACCACGCCCGAGCAATTGGCGCTGCTGATTGCGGCCGGCGATGCCGGGCGCTTCTTCGAGGATCTGCGCTATGTCGTGCTCGACGAGTTGCATTCGCTGGTGACATCGAAACGCGGCCATCTGCTGGCGCTCGGGCTGGCGCGGCTGCGCAGCATCGTGCCCGGCCTGCAGACGATCGGTCTGTCGGCAACGGTGGCCGAGCCCGACGAGTTGCGGCGCTGGCTGGTGAGCCAGAATCCGCCCAAAGGCCTGGCAAGTCCCGATATGTCTGAGCTCATCGTCGTAACCGGCGGCGCGAAGCCCGAAATCTCGATCCTCGATTCGGAAGAGCGCGTGCCATGGGCCGGCCATTCGGCGCGCTATGCGACGCCGGAAATCTACCGCGAGATCAAGCGCCACAAGACCACCCTGCTGTTCGTCAACACCCGCAGCCAGGCCGAGCTGCTGTTTCAGGAATTGTGGCGGGTCAACGAGGATACCTTGCCGATCGCGCTGCATCACGGCTCGCTCGATGTCACCCAGCGCCGCCGCGTCGAGAAGGCGATGGGAGACAATGCCTTACGTGCCATCGTTGCCACCTCGACGCTCGATCTCGGCATCGATTGGGGCGACGTCGATCTGGTCGTGCATGTCGGGGCGCCCAAGGGCGCCAGCCGGCTGGCGCAGCGCATCGGCCGTGCCAACCACCGCATGGACGAGCCGTCGAAGGCGATCCTCATCCCGGCCAATCGTTTCGAGGTGCTGGAGTGCCGGGCAGCGCTGGACGCCAACTATCTGGGCGCCCAGGATACGCCGTCGCTGGTCAATGGCGGGCTCGATGTGCTGGCCCAGCATGTGCTGGGCTGCGCCTGCGGAGCGCCGTTTCGCGCCGACGATCTCTACGAGGAAGTGCTGACAGCAGCGCCCTATGCCAGCCTCGACCGGCCGACATTCGACCGCGTCATTGATTTCGTCGCCACCGGCGGCTACGCACTGAAGAACTACGAGCGCTACGCCCGCATCCGCCTCAACAAGGACGGCATGTGGCGGGTCTCCAATCCCCGCGTCGCGCAGCAATATCGGCTGAACGTCGGCACCATCATCGAGGTGCCGGCGCTCAATGTGCGTTACGTCAAGGCCGGCAGCAAAGGCTCGGCTTCGCACGGCGGCCGGGCTCTGGGCAAGATCGAGGAGGCCTTCCTCGAAACGCTGACGCATGGCGACACCTTCATGTTTGCCGGCAAAGTGCTGCGCTTCGAAGGCATCCGCGAGAACGAATGCTTCGTCTCGAATGCGCCGGGAAGCGACGCCAAGGTTCCTTATTATGGCGGCGGCAAATTTCCGCTTTCGACTTACCTCGCCGAGCAGGTGCGCGCCATGCTGGACGACCCGCAGCGCTGGAAGAAGCTGCCCGAGCAGGTATCGGACTGGCTGCGGTTCCAGGCCAACAAATCGGTATTGCCCAAACGCGACGACCTCTTGATCGAGACCTTTCCGCGCGGCAACCGTCACTATCTCGTCGCTTATCCTTTCGAGGGCAGGCTGGCGCACCAGACGCTCGGCATGCTGCTCACCCGCCGGCTGGACAGGGCCGGCGCCAGGCCGCTTGGCTTCGTCGCCACCGACTACGCATTGGCCATCTGGTCGCTGGGCGATATGGGCGCGATGTTCAAATCGCGGAAACCTTCGCTTGGCGCTCTGTTCGACCAGGACATGCTGGGCGACGACCTCGAGGCTTGGCTGGCCGACAGCTGGCTGCTCAAGCGCACCTTCCGCAACTGCGCGCTGATTTCAGGCCTGATCGAGAAACGTCACCCCGGCCAGGAGAAAAGCGGCCGCCAGGTCACCGTCTCGACCGATCTGATCTATGACGTGCTGCGCAGCCATGAGCCCGACCACATCCTGCTGCAGGCGACGCGCGCCGACGCGGCGACCGGTCTGCTCGATGTCAGCAGACTTGCCGACATGCTCTCGCGTATCCAGGGTCGAATCGTGCATAAGGCACTCGAACAGATATCGCCGCTGGCCGTGCCGATCATGCTCGAAATCGGCAAGATGCCGGTGAACGGCGAGGCCGACGAAACGCTGCTGATGGATGCCGCGACTTTGGTCGAGGAAGCCATGGGTCCTGGGATGGTTGAGGAATGAATTTTTCGCTGGCGCGGGCATCGCTGATCGCCGAGGCCGACTTTGTCGGCATCGCGGGCGAGCGCGCGATCTGTGATTCGCGCGGCGTGCTCTATTTCCCCGATCTGAGGCTGCTCGCGGTCTCCGACCTGCATCTGGAAAAGGGCTCGTCCTTCGCCAGGCGCGGCGCACTGATCCCGCCCTACGATACCGGCGCCACTCTGCTCCGGCTGCAGGCGGTAATCGCGGACTACCAGCCGGCCATCGTCATCAGCCTGGGCGACTCCTTCCACGACGGCGGCGGCGCCGAGCGCATGCATCAAACCTTCCGCGATCGGCTGGAAGCATTGATGGCCGGCCGCGACTGGTTCTGGGTCGCCGGCAACCATGACCCGGAAGCGCCGGCGGATTTGCCCGGCGAGACGGTGCGCGAACTCGCCATCGGCTCGCTGCTGTTCCGCCACGAGCCGTCGAAGATAAGAACCGAGGGCGAAGTCGCCGGCCATCTTCACCCTTGCGCCCGCATCGTCCAGCAGGGCCGCTCGGTGCGGCGGCGCTGCTTTGCCGGCGATGGCGGCCGCATGATCATGCCGGCCTTCGGCGCTTATACCGGCTCGCTCAACGTGCTCGACCGCGCCTATGCCGGCCTGTTCCGCCGCGAGACGTTGATAGCCTATATGATGGGCGCCGCGCGCATCTTCGCCATTTCCGGTTCGATGCTGCGGCCGGGCTGAGTTTCTACGGTATAAGCACGGTTGCGCCTGTCGTCTGCCGTGCTTCGAGCCGGCGATGCGCCTCCGCCACTTCGGCAAGCGGCATGCTTGTGTGCACCGGGATTTTCACTGCGCCGCTGAGCACGACGCTGAACAGCTCCCCGCTCATGGCGACGACGTCCTCACGTCTGGCGAGATGATGGAACAGCAACTGCCAGGTGGCGAAGAGCGAACCCTTCTGCATCAAAAGCATGATGTCGAAGGGCGGGATCGATCCCGACGCCGTGCCGAAGCTGACGAAGGTGCCGAACGGCCGCAGGCAGTCGAGCGAGGCCGGGAAGGTCGCGTTGCCGACGCCGTCATAGACGGCGTGGCAGCCCTCGCCGTTGGTGACCTCTTTCACCCGTGCGGCGAAATTCTCTTTGCTGTAGTCGATGACATGGTCGCAGCCATTGGCGCGCGCAAGTTCGGCCTTTTCGGGTGAACCGACCGTGCCGATGACGATGGCGCCGAGATGCTTTGCCCATTGCGTCAGGATGAGGCCAACGCCGCCCGCTGCGGCATGCACCAGAATTGTATGGCCCGCCTCGACGCGAAACGTGCGACGCAGCAGATATTGCGCCGTCAGCCCCTTCAGCATCATGGCCGCGCCCGTCTCGAAATCGATGGCGTCGGGCAGATGCACGACGAAATGCGCCGGCACGATGCGTTCTTCGGCATAGGCGCCGAGGGTCTCGACATAGGCGACTCGGTCGCCAGGCGCGAAGCCGCTGACGCCTTCACTGACGGCGACGATTTCGCCTGCGCCTTCATTGCCGGGAATGAATGGCAGAGCGGGCGGCGCGTATTCGCCGGTGCGAAAATAGATGTCGACGAAGTTGAGACCGACCGCCCGGTTGCGCACGCGCACCTCGCCCGGTCCGGGCTGGCCGATGTCGACATCTTCGTAGGCGAGCACATCTGGCCCGCCATGGCGGTGAACACGGATCGCTTTCATGGTTTTCTCCCCTGCGCTGTTCTCTTGAGTGTGAGATAGCGCGTGGCGGGATATCATCGTAGACTGATACCTATGACATCAGAGTTCAAACAAAATGATATCTGAGCAGATCGGCCTCGACCTT
Organism: Mesorhizobium sp. M0626; assembly: GCF_040320665.1. Classification (NCBI taxonomy): domain Bacteria; kingdom Pseudomonadati; phylum Pseudomonadota; class Alphaproteobacteria; order Hyphomicrobiales; family Phyllobacteriaceae; genus Mesorhizobium; species Mesorhizobium sp. M0626. The sequence continues at coordinate 4,767 of NZ_JAMYQD010000013.1, forward strand.
CTCCGCACCTATGTCGCGGTCTGCCGGCAAGGTAGCCTGAGCAGGGTCGCCGCGCAGACCGGCAAGACCCAATCGGCGATGAGCATGCAGATGCGCCGGCTGGAGGGCCTGCTCCAACGGCACTTGTTCCAGCGCACCGGCCGCGGCGTTGTGCCGACTGCGGAAGGCGAGCTCTTTCTGGGATACGCGACCCGCATCCTCGCTCTCGGCGATGAAGCAGTGGCGCGTCTGCAGCAGGCTAGCATTGGCGGCGGCGTGCGTATTGGTCTTGCCGAAGAGGTCACCACGGCCGCGCTTTCGGCCGCGCTTGGGCGGCTGCATCGCACCTATCCCGACATCAGCCTCGACGCGATGGTCGAGCACAGCGTCGCGCTGGGACGGCTGTGGAGCGAGGATGCGCTGGATGTCATGATTGCCCCGACATCCGTCGTCGCGGCCGATGCCGTGACGACATGGAACGTCGAACTGCAGTGGGTCTGCGCCCAGGATTATGTGCTGGACCATGACCGGCCACTCGATCTCGCCGCCTTCGGCGCAACCTGCCCTTGGCGCAGGCGGATGATCGAGGCGCTGGTCGCCGCCGGCCGGGAGCACCGGATCGCCTTGTCATGCCAGAGCGTCACCGGCCTTCAGGCTGCGATCGAGAACGGACTGGGCGTTGGACTGCTTCCGCCCGAATCCGTGCGCACCGCTTCGATGCGGGTGCTGAAGACGTCAGCCGGCCTGCCCGAGCCGCTCACGGTCCAATACGGCCTTTACGCGCACGACCGCAGGACAGCTGTAATCGATGCCGCGATCGAAATCCTGCTTAAGGATTTGCCGGCGGCGCCACGAGCACGGGCCGCCTGACGGCGGGACGCTCTACCGGCCGTAATAGAGGGTGACGGTGTGCTTGGCCTCGGCGAAGAACAGCCAGCGCTCGACCAGCATGCCGGCGAACTGGACGATTGCCGCAAGCACCGACAGCACCGCTGCGAATGGCCAGGGCAAAGCGAATGAGACAGAAAGCAGCAGCAGGGCAGGCAAGGCGAAAGCCAGCAACTGCGTGATCAGCCGCAGCTTTGCGCCATGCTTGCGCGCGATCCGAAAGCCCATTTCCTTGAGCAGGTAGTTCTCCTCGGTGTGCGGCCATTCCAGCGAGCGCACCGTCCCTCCGGCGAGGCCTGTCGCCGTGTTGGCGGTGGTCGCGATCTCCAGCGCGTCATTGTATCGCCACGTCGCCAGCTTCCAGCCCCAGCCGAGCAAGGTCAGCAGCAGGGCGGCTACCGCAACGGCGGTCGGGCTGATAGCGAAAGCCTGCAGCAGCGCGTTCAACAGCACGCTGCCGGTCATCGCCGAAAAGATGAGATAGCCCGGCAGCGTATACGGGCTATGCCACTGCGCGATCGGCTTCAGCGAGGCATAGATCATGCCGGTGGTGCAGACGGTGACGATTGCGCCGATAGTTGCGAGAAACCCGGCGATGGCCATCCAGCCTCCGGTGCGGCCAAAAAACACCCAGCCGATGCCGAACAGCCCGGCGGGAATGAAGGTTGCGACCGACGATACACCCTCGCGTGACAGCCAGGAGCTACGCCATTGCGAAAAGGCGCGCCAGGCGCGTTCGGGCCGGCCGAGATGGCCGGTCGACGACAAAAGGCCGGCGGCAATCAGGCCAAGCGCCAGCCCCATGCCGATAAGGCCGAGCCAGAAATGGGCCGGGATAAAACCCAGTCCGCCAAGCACGCCGAGCAGCGCCAGCAGCCCATAGCCCGCTCCTGTAGCAGTGGTGAAGAAAACGACGGAAAAGGCTGGATGCATTGGTCAGTTCGAAAGCATGCGGTCGATCCAGCCAAGAAAACCGCCTTCGACCGTGACTGGCTCGAGCCTTGGCGCCGGCACCGATGCGGCGCGCTGGGCGCGCGGCGGCAGATATTTGTTGGTCGGCTTGTAACCCATCTCCGGCATCAGGTCGACGCCGCCACGCTCCGCCACCAGTTGCGATACCGCCGAGGTGGGATCGCCGAGGTCGCCGAAATGCCGGGCGCTGGTCGGGCAGGCGGCAACGCAGGCCGGCACGCGGTCTTCCTCGGCCAGATTGTCGTTGTAGATACGGTCGACGCACAGCGTGCATTTCTTCATCACGCCGACGTCGGTATCGAATTCGCGCGCGCCATAGGGGCAGGCCCAACTGCACAGTTTGCAGCCGATGCATTTGCTTTCGTCGATCAGCACGATGCCGTCCGACGCCCGCTTGTAGGACGCGCCGGTCGGGCAGACAGTGACGCAGGCAGGCGTCTCGCAATGCAGGCAGGAGCGCGGAAAGTTGACCGTGCGCCCGCCCGCCTCGGTCGTGTGCTCGTAGCTGTGCACGCGGTTGAACCAGACGCCGTCGACACGGCCGCCATAGGGGTCGATGTCGGTCAGTGGCGCCATGTGGCCGCCGGTGTTCCACTCCTTGCAGGCGGTGACGCAGGCCTGGCAGCCGACGCAGGTGTCGAGGTCGATGACCAGGCCAAGCTTCTTGTCTGTATGGGCGGGAAGGCAGGTCATTCCACAGCTTCCCTATGGACGCGGAACTCGGCGCCGAAGCGAAGGATGTCGGGCGATGGCTCGACATTTGGCGGCTGGCTGAAGCGCTCGAATTGCGGCTCGGTGAAGCCGGCTTCTTCGGAGGCGCATTTGACGATGCGAACCCTGAGATCGAACCACGCCGCCTGGCCGGTGACCGGATCGGAATTAGAATAGCGTTTACCGTTCGCATCGGCCGAGGTCTGGTCGCCGATGATGTGGTTGAGCAGGAAGCCGCGATTGCTCTCGGCGGCGTTGTCCTTCAGCCCCCAGGCGCCGCGCCTTTTGCCGATGGCGTTCCATGTCCAGACCGTATCCGCATTGACGCCGTCGACCAGCTTGATCTGCCCCTTCACCCGGCCGTTGATGCTTTCGATCCACACCCAGTCGTCGTCGGCCAGGTCGAGAACTGCCGCGGTCTTGTGGTGCACGAACAGGCGGTTCTGGCTGGTGATTTGCCGCAGCCACGCATTCTGCGAGCCCCAGGAATGATACATGTGCATAGGCCGCTGCGTCAGCGCATGCAGCGGGTATTTCTGCGGATCGACCGCGGCCTCTCCGAACGGCGTAAACCAGAACGGCAGCGGATCCATATAGGTCTCGATGCGCTGGCGTTCGCTCTCGGGCGGCTGGACGCGACCATGACCGCGCGCGGCGAGGCGAAAGCGCTGCATCGGTTCGCAATAGAGCTGGAACACGATCGGCTCGGCCTTGGGGATGAACCCCATCTGCTCCGCGAAGTCGAGATAGGAGCGGTTGGCCATCTTGTAATAGCGCTGGTCCTCAGCAAAGTCCTGGTGCCAGAAGCCGCCATTGTCGATGTAGCGCTGCAGCTGGTTTGGGTTGACCTCGCCCTTGCCTGCAGACGTGCCGTCCTTGCCGCGCCAGCCTGCGAGCGGGCCGATGCCGGGCGTGCGCTCGTGATTGACGATGTAGTCGGCATAGTCGCGGTATTTCGCCACCCCATCGTCGTTGACGAAGCAGGGCAGGCCGAGCCGGGCGCCGAGTTCGATCAATACTGACTGGAACGGCCTGACGTCGCGGTTGGGTTCGACGACGGGATGGCGGATGGCATCGCCTGGTCCGTCGGCATGGCTGATAGGCCGGTCGAGCAGGCTGATGCAGTCGTGACGTTCGAGATAGGTGGTGTCGGGCAGCACCAGGTCGGCGAACGGCACCGTCTCGGAATAATAGGCGTCGGAATAGATGATGAAGGGGATCTTGTAGTTGCCCGCTTCGTCATGGTCGGTGAGCATGGCAATGGTCTCGACGGTGTTCATCGAGGAATTCCACGCCATGTTCGACATGTACATCATCAGCGTGTCGATCGGGTATGGGTCGCCGGCCCACGCATTGCGGATGACCGTATGCATCAGCCCATGCGCGGCGAGCGGCGCATCCCAGGAATAAGCCTTGTCGATGCGGAGCGGCGTTCCGGCCTCGTCGACCAGGAGATCGTCCGGCCCGCAGACGAAGCCGAGCGGCATGCCGTCGAGCGGCGTCATCGGCTTGACCACCTTGCCGGTCGGCTTCGGTCCCGGCGGCGCCGAGCGCGGGTAGGGCGGCTTGAAACGGAAGCCGCCGGGCACGTCCACCGTGCCGAGCAGCACCTGCAGCAGGTGGATGGCGCGGCAGGAGTGAAAGCCGTTGGAGTGGGCCGAGATGCCGCGCATGGCATGCATCGACACCGGCCGTCCCTTGATCGTCTCGTGCCGTCGTCCGGCCCAGTCGGTCCACGCAACCGGCAGTTCGATCGTCTGTTCGAAGGCGACGTGGGCGAGTTCGGCAGCGATCCGGCGGATGGTGTCGGCCGGCATGCCGCATCGTGCCGCGACCGCATCGGGTGCGTAGCTGTCGTCCATGTAGCGGTCGGCGATAAGCCGGAACACCGGCACGCAACGGCGGCCGGCGAACGTGAAGCTGCCCGTCAGCGCCGGTTTCGCATCCGCATCGGCTGCGTTGACGGTTGTCTTCGCCACTCTGTCCCAGGCGAGAAGATTGTTGTCGCTGTCGCGCAGGAACAGCCCGTCGTCCGCCGCACCCGGCTCCTGGACGACCAGCACATGGGCGTTGGTGTAGCGCAGCAAATAATCGAGATCGACGCGGCCTGCCTTCAGCAGTTCATGGATTAGGGCTAAGACGAAGAGGCCGTCGGTGCCGGGCCGGATCCCGATCCAGTCGTCGGCAATGGCGTTGTAGCCGGTGCGACAGGGGTTGATCGACACCACCTTGGCGCCGCGTGCCTTGAGCTTGCCGAGCCCGATCTTGATCGGGTTGGAATCATGGTCTTCGGCGACGCCGAACAGCATGAAGTATTTCGTGTTGTCCCAGTCGGGCTCGCCGAACTCCCAGAACGAGCCGCCGATCGTGTAGAGCCCGCCGGCGGCCATGTTGACCGAGCAGAAGCCGCCATGGGCGGCGAAGTTCGGCGTGCCGAACTGGCTCGCCCACCAGCCGGTCAGCGATTGTGACTGGTCGCGCCCGGTGAAGAAGGCAAGCTTTTTGGGATCGGTCCGGCGGATATGCGATAGCCGCCCGGTCGCAATCGAAAGGGCTTCCTCCCATTCGATCTCACGGAATTCGCCCGAGCCGCGCGGGCCGCTGCGCAGCAGCGGCTTCTTCAGCCGCGCCGGGCTGTAGTGCTGCATGATGCCGGAGCTGCCCTTGCCGCAGATCACGCCGCGATTGACCGGATGGGCCTTGTTGCCGTTGATGTAGCGGACCTTGCCGTTCTTGATATGGACGTCGATGCCGCACCGGCAGGCGCACATATAACAGGTGGTCTTGGCGATGCTGTCGGAGGTAGCGGGCGAGGTGTCGACGCCGTCGCCTTCATCCGGCGCGCGCGTGTCGGCAAGCGGCCGTTGCGACGGTGCGGAATTGGCCCCGCGCGGCGCAGCGGGGTTCATGATGCCGGCGTGCTTTTGCTACCTGCGAATTTGGCCCGCGTCTTTGGTCCGGGGCCACGCATAGAGTGTTCTTCAGGATGATAGCGGTCGCCGGCCAGCCGCCGCCTGAGGCCACGGGTCCAATGCGCAAACAGGGATCTGAACCGCCCGATCATTTTGTTGGCTGCGATTTGTTGGCGAATTTTTTCTAACTTCGGCAAAAAAAGTAGAATTAAACTATCGATCCGTCTAATCAGTTGTTCTTGTAAATTCGATCGGAATTGGTTCTTAATGCACACATGACGCTGGACCAGTTGCGCATTTTCGTTGCCGTTGCCGAACGCGGCCATATGACCAAGGCGGCAGAGCTTTTGGGCATCTCCCAGTCGGCGGCGTCGGCCGCCATCCGCGCGCTCGAAGAGCAGCATGGCGTTCATCTGTTCAACCGTGTCGGCCGCAACATCGAGCTGGCTCAGACCGGCCACCGTTTCCTGCCCGAGGCCAAGGCGGTGCTGGAACGCGCCGCCGCCGCCCGAAATGTGCTGGAGCATGTCTCGCAGACGGTCGCCGGCAGTCTGTCCATCGCCGCCAGCCTGACCATCGCCAGCTACTGGCTGCCGCGCCGGCTGGCCTCTTTCCACGAGGCCTACCCGGCGGTGCGCTTGAGCGTCAGCATCGGCAACACCAGGCAGGTCGAGGCCAATGTGCTCGACGGCACCGCCGATCTCGGTCTGGTCGAGGGGCGCACCGAGTCAGACATCCTCCGCCGCACCAAGGTCGACGTCGACAGGTTGATGCTGGTCGTCGCCGCCTCGCATCCCGAAATCGCCGAGATCGCGCCGGGCCGCCCGGATATCAGAGGGCTGCGCTGGATCATCCGTGAGGGTGGTTCGGGCACGCGCGAGGTGCTGGAGGACCTGGCCCGCCGCGAGGGGATATCGCTTGGCGACCTGCAGATATTTCTGGTGCTGCCGAGCAACGAGGCGGTTCGCCAGGCGGTCGAGGCCGGCGCCGGCGCCACCATCATCTCGGACCTCGTCGTCGGACGCGCCGTCGCCGAGGGCAGTCTCCGGTCGGTGCCGCTCGAACTGCCGAAGCGCGACTTCGCCATGATCACCCATCGTGACCGCCAGGCAAGCCTGGCCCAGATGGCGCTCAAGGCGCATCTCGGCGCTGAGGGCGGGAACCGCATCGTGAGCTCTAGCTAAACTTCCGCTGTGCATCCAGCGCCAGGCCAAGGCCGACCGAACCGAACATGTCGCCCTCGATAACGGCGGCTTGCGGCACCAGCGACAGGATTTCGCGCCGTGCCAGCGGGATGGCGGTCGAGCCGCCGGTGAGGAACACGGCGGTGATGTCGGACGCTTTCACGCCAGCATCGGCAATCGTCTGCCGCACCGTAGCGGACACCCGCTCGATGTCGGCGGCGATGGTCTCTTCCAGGCCGGTCCGCGAGATCTCGGCGGCGAAACCCGCGCCGGGCAGTGCCACCGTCACATCAGCCGAAGCCTGATCTGTCAGCGCGATCTTGGCTCGTTCGACCAGGCCGGCCAGCGCATGGCCGTAACGGTGCTCGACAATATGGATGAAGCGGTCGACAAGGTCGGCGCGGACGGCCTCGAAGCGGATCTGCCTCAGATGCGTCATCGCCTTGGCGGTGTAAACGAGGTTGATGCGTTGCCACGTCGCGAGATCAATGAAATAGCTCGCCGGCAGGTTGCGCTTGCCGTCTTTTGTGGGCGAGAGATAGCCGAGCTTGGGCATGACATGGGCGATGCTGAGCAGCCGGTCGAAATCGGTGCCGCCAATATGAATGCCTCGGTTGGCGAGGATGTCGTCCTTGCGGTCGCGTGAGCGGGCGCGTTGCGGCGAAACGCGCACGATCGAGAAGTCGGACGTGCCGCCGCCCATGTCGACGATCAACGCCAGTTCCTCGCGCTTCACGTCCTGCTCATAGTCGAGTGCTGCCGCAATCGGTTCGAACTGGAAGGCGATGTGCTTGAAGCCTTGCGCGCGCGCCGCTTTTTCAAGCTCGCTTTGCGCCTTGGCATCGGCTTCCACATCGTCGTCGACAAATTGCACCGGCCGGCCGAGCACAACGTTCTCCACCGGAGCGCCGGCATCTTCCTCAAGCCGCTTCTTCAAATGGCCGACGAACATGCCGACAATGTCGATGAAACCGATCTGCCGGGCCTTGATCCGCGTCTTCTCATGCGCCAGCGAACTGCCGAGCACGCTCTTCAGCGACCGCATCAGCCGGCCTTCGATGGCATCGGTGTAGTCGGCAATGGCGCGGCGGCCGAAATAGGTGTGACCGTCCTCGAAGTTGAAGAAAACCGCGCTTGGCAATGTCGGCTGTCCGCCTTCCAGCGCCACCAGCCGTGCCTGGCCGTTGCGGATCACGCCCACCGTAGAATTGGACGTGCCGAAATCGATGCCGCCAAATGCCTGGTGCATTGCAGCCTCCTGTCATTGGGTCGTCGCTGTGGCAGGCGTCCGCAAGGCGCGCGCCGTCCAGAGGCCTGACCGTTCTGCCGAATGATTGTGCGTGTAACCCGAGGGTTGGGAGGCGGCGGTCTATCGCAAGACTGAGAAAAGGGGAACCCCCTTTCCCCGGAAATGGGTCGTGCGCGTCAATCCCTGCGGAAGATCAGCCTGCCCAGCCAGCCGGTGATCATGGCCAGCGACACGGAGAAGACGCCGTAGAGGAAGGAGTAATCATGCGCGACGCGGAAGATCGACTGTTCGAAACCCGATTTGCGGATTTCGAGCTGGGCCGAGCTTTCCTTGAGGAACAGACCGCTCTTGAACAGGAACGCGCGGGCTTTATGCGTTCCAACCGGGACATTGGGCGCCAGCCGCACCGTGGCGCGAAACAGGTTCTGCGACAGGAACTGCACGCCGCCGACATTCTCGCTATAGAGGCCGGTCGCCGCCTTGCGCTCGCGCAGCGCCACGGTGAATTCCTCGATCGTCGCCGGACTGTCGGTTACGTCGGCCGGTTGCATGTAAAGGTTGGAGGCGCCGAGCGACAGCTGCTTGTAGCTGTTGGGTTCGGTGATGTCCTGCAGCGGCCGCGTCGTGGCGACGGAGTAGGATACCGGCACGTTCTCGAAGGTCTCCGATTCCAGGTTGACCCAGACGCCGAGCACGCGGTCCTTGCGGCGCACCACCACCGGCCGCGGCGGGCCTTCGAGCACGACGATGACGTCGTAGCGCCCCTGTCGCGCGACCAGCGGGTCGGGGTTTTCCAGCGAACCGAAAATGGTCAGGTCGGCGCCGGAAAAACCGGCGGTGATCGACACCGCGTCGGTGGAGAGACCGATCTGGATGCCTTCCGGCAAGGGGTTCGGCGATTGCGCTGCGGCCGGCAGAGCGACGGCGATAAGCAAAGCGGCGGCCGAAAAAATCCCCCACCGCGGCATCAGTTCAGGCCCGCGGCGGTCAGCGAATAGAGGTTTGGCGGCGTGACGAAGAGATCGATGGCAAGCCGGATGGCAACCGCCAGCACCAGCAGCGCCAGCAGTGCCCTGAGCTGTTCGCCGCGCAGCTTCTGTCCTGCCTTGGCGCCATATTGCGCGCCGGCGACGCCGCCCGCCATCAGCAGGAAGGCAAGCATGACGTCGACTGTCTGGTTGGTGGTGGCGTGGACCAGCGTGGTGTAGGCCGAGGTGAAAATGATCTGGAACAGCGAGGTGCCGATAACGACGTTGGTCGGCACTTTCAGGAGGTAGATCAGCGCCGGCACCATGATGAAGCCACCGCCGACACCCATGATCGACGACAGGAAGCCGATGCCGGCGCCGAGCCCCAGCACCGGAATGACGCTGACGAACAGCTTCGAGGCCCTGAAGCGCATCTTCAGCGGCAGCCGGTGGATCCAGTTGTGCTGGCCGGATTTCTTCAAGACCGGCGCCGCACCGCTGCGCGTCGCGCGCAGCGCATTGACGCTCTCGACCAGCATCAGCCCGCCGACGGTGCCAAGCAGCACGACGTAAAGCAGTGAGATAAACAAATCGAGCTGGCCGAGCCGACGCAGGAAGGCAAAGACGAAGATACCGCCGGTCGAGCCGACGATGCCGCCGGCCAGCAGCACCCCGCCGAGCTTGAAGTCGAGCGTGCCGCGCTTCATGTGCGACAGCGCGCCGGAGAAGGAGGAGGCGATAACCTGGTTGGCGCCAGTGGCAACGGCGATTGCCGGCGGGATGTTGTAGAAGATCAAGAGCGGCGTGATCAGAAAGCCGCCACCGACCCCGAACATGCCCGACAGGAAACCCACCGCCGCGCCCATTGCCAGCAGCACGAAGACGTTGACGGAAATTTCCGCGATCGGGAGATAGATGCCCACCCGTCAGTCTCGATCAGTTTGCCTGTCGGCGATTGCAGCCATTCCAGGGCATTGTCGCACCGAAAAACCAATTCTTTCTTGCACCGCCGGGGCAGTGGGATCAAACCCCGCCGCCCTACCGAAACAAAAAACATCTCAAGCAGTTAACAGGCAAATGTATGGCAAGGGCGTCGCGTTAGCGACGCATCTGCCGTTATTTGTGCGCCAGCAGCGCCTTCACCAGCTTTTCGTCGATTTCGCCGGTCGCCTGCATCTTGTTGTCGGTCTGGAAAGCCATGATTGCGGTCTTGGTCTTGCCGCCCATCACGCCATCGGCGCCGCCGGCATCGTAGCCGTTCTTGTTGAGGATGAGCTGGATGTTCTTGACCGCCTTCTTCATGTCGACGCTGGCGGTGGTCTGCGGCGTGCCTTCCTGCCAGGATTCAGGAATGTCGGCCGAGTTGGACGCCGGGTCGAGCGGCTTCGGCTTCCACAGTTCCGTGGCGGCGCGCGCCCGCTCCAGCTGTTCGGGGCGCAGCGCAGTGGCGACTTCGTCGCGCTTTGCAGCCGCATCCTTGTCGCCGGTCTTGGCGACGAGCGCGAACCATTTGTAGGATTCCTCCAGGCTCTGCTTCATGCCGACGCCCTTTGCCGCCAGGATGCCGAGATTGAACTGGCTGTCCTTGACGCCGACATCGGCCGCCGCCTGAAACCAGTGCGCGGCCGATTCATTGTCGGTCACGCCGTCGGCGGCCATGGCAAACAGAACGGCCAGATTGTGCATGGCGCTGGCATTACCCTGCGCGGCGGCGAGCTGGTAGAAGGTCTTTGCTTTCTTGACGTCGCGCGTGACGCCGATGCCCTTCTCGTAGAAATTGCCGATGCGGTATTCCGCCGGTGCGAAGCCGAGCTCGGCCGACTTTTCGTACCATTTGGCCGCTGCCGCCATGTCTTCCTTGACGCCGCGCGATTCAGCATAGCGCGAACCGAGCTCGAACAGCGCCTTGGCGTCACCGCCGGCAGCCGCGTCGCGCAAGGCTTGCGGTCCGGCATCGGCCGGAACGTCTATCTTGGCCACGACAGGTGCTACCGCGGCATCAGCCGGCGGAACGGCGCCGGTAGTATCCGAGGCCGTCGTATCCGAAGCCGAGGGCGCCACGACGGCGGCCGCAGGCTGCGCGTCGGCAGCCGCCGGTTCCGCAGTGGCGGTGGTCGGCAGCATTGCATTTGGCGTGGGGGCCGGATCGGCCAAAGCCATCGGCGCTGGCGCGGGCTCCACCGCCGGCACTTCGGGCCCAGCGACCGAGGCCGCATTCATTGGCGCATCGTTGCCAGCTGCCGGTTCCGTGGGCTCCGCCTGCCTGACGATCCGGGCCGGCACGTCCTGCACGGCCACCTGCTGTTCTGCCTTGGGTTGGCTGGCAGCGTTGACCGAGGCAGTCTCGACCGGCTGCGAGGCGACGATCGGCGCTGTATCGTTGCTTGCGACCTCGACCGGGTCGGCGAAGAAGGCCTTGCCCAACTGGAGGCCGGCAAGCGCCAGCATGATCGCGACCGCTCCCATCAGGATCGGCTTGCGCCGCGCCTTGAGCAGGTCGCCGATACGAAGCGCCTTGACCGGGCCCTTCATGGTGGACTGGCGTTTCAGTGCGTCGGCCTCGGCGGCCGCGGCTTGCGCCGCGCGTCTGGCAGCGGCAATGAAGTCGGATTTCGATGCATCGCCGGGGTTTTGGCGCACCGGCGGGCCGCGCTCGTCGCGCACGCGCTTCATGATGGCGTTGAGGTCGGGCGCGCCGGAGCCCGGCTCCAACGGCCGGTTGGCGAGCTTCGGATCGAGCGGCTCGTCGAGATCGACGCTCGGCATGTCGACATTAGGCCCCGAGCCGGCAAGCGGCGGCATGTCAGCCGGCTTCTTGCCCCTGAAGGCGCGCGCCAATCCACCGAACAGCGACGTCTTGGCCGTGGCTTCGCCTTTCTCGGCAATCCTGTCGGAACCGAGCGCTGCCTGGGCAGCGGCCGCGGCAGCCTCGGCTGGCGAGCGCCGCACGGGTTCGCTGCCCATGACCGGGTCGCTACGCGTACCCAGGTCGCTACGCGTACCCGGGTCGGCGCGCATATCCGGCTCGCTGCGCATGATGGCGGCGGCGCGGCCGTCGAGATCGGCCATGTCTCCGGTCAGCGGCAGCGGCTGGTCGATATCCATCGATGGCGCGTCCTGCACCGAAATCTTGGAGGCGCGTGCAGCGCGGGCCCGCCGCGCCGGCTCGGCCTGGGCATCCAGAAGCTCGCTCACCGCCTCGGCCGGTTCGCTGGTCTCCAGCGAGCCCAGACGATCGACGATCTTGAGCAACGTGTCGTGGATAGCCTCGAATGTCCGTGAATTGCGCTCGTCCGAACGGCGCGTCAGCGCTTCCAGCGTCTTCAGATCCTGAGCAAGGCCGGTAACGGCCGCGGTGTTGGCGTTGGAATCTGCTAGCGAGCGCACGGCGCTCTCGGCCGCTTCCCGTGCCGCGCCCATGATGGATTCGCGGGTTCCGGCCAGCGACTTCTCGATTTCGTTGAGGCGCGGGCTGATGTCCTCGAATTCCGGCAGCGGCGTGCCGGGCTTCGACAGATGCGCCGATAGGCCGGAGACCTGCGCCTCGAGGCTGCGGATCAGTGCCGGATCGATGCCGGCGACCTGCGCGGCCGACGATTCCAGCCTGCTTGAAATGTCTTCGAGCCGGCTTTCCAGGCCACGGATCGCCGCCTCGTTGGCAGGATCGGGAATGCGCGTCTCCATGCGTTGGGCGAGCGCGGTGAAGCGTGCGTCGATGGCGTCCATGATGCCGGCGCTGTCAGCCTGCGGCTGGCGCTGGTCCAGCCGGTCGGCAACCTCGTCCAGCCGCCGCTCGAGATCGCGAAACAGCATGTTGCCCTGTTCGATGGCGTCGCCCTGCCGGCGTTCCATCATGCCCGACAGCACGTCGAAGCGCTGTTCCAGACCCTGGAAGATATAGTCGGCGTCGGGCATCGCCGGGGCGCGGTCGATCTTGTCGGCGATCATCGCGATCTGCTTGCCGAGGCGCTCCATCGCCTGTTCCGGCAGATTGGCGCGGCCGGCAAGCTCGTCGACCCTGTTCGACAGCGTGCTGAGACGGTCGAGAACCTCGCCGCTCGGACGAACCTGCACGACTTCCTCGATCTGCTGCGCCAGCGAGGCGATCCGCTTCTCGATGCGCTCGAACGGTTCGGGGTCGAAGGAATTGGCCTGTGCGGCGACGGTGGAGGCGACGATGGCGCGCGAAATCTCATCGAGCCGTTCGTCGATCAGGCCAAGCGTGTCGCCGCCGCGGTTGCTCTGCTGGCTGACGAAATGATCGACGGCGCCGGCAAGCGTGCGCACCTTTTCTTCCATCGAGCGCAGCGACAGCGATTCCGGCAGATTGTGGACCGCATTGCTGATCTGTTCGAGCCGGTCGGTCAGGGCCGAAAATCCGGGGCCGTCGGCGCGGTTGCGCTGGTCGGCGTCGACACGGTCCTCGAACGCGCTCCAGCGGCGGTCGAAATCGTCCCAGCGGCGGTCGACCTTCAGCACGCTTTCCTCGCGCGCCAATGTGTCGAGCGCCGTCTTTACCTGCTCGAGCTCGAGCCGCAGCATGTTGACGCTTCGGTCGTCGCTCTTCTCGGCCAGCGTCTGGATGGCGCCGGACAGCCGCTCGAATTCGACGCCGAGTTCGGCGCTGCCCTTGCCGGGCAAGCCGCCTGCCTGACCACCCGATTGGTTGCTCGCCTGGAAGGCCCGTTCGATGTCCTTGCGCAACGCGGCGAATTCGCGCTGCAGGCCGGCCGTCATCTGATGGCGCAGTTCCTCGCGCAGGCCACGCAATTCGCCGGCGATCTTGCCGACCACGGCGACGCTGTCTTCCTGGCCGCGCACGCGGTCGATGTCGCGCGCGATCGCCTGATAGTTCTGGTCGAAGGCGGCCGTCACAGGGCTTTTCGGCCGCGGCGCGGGCTGCGGGTCCTCGTACCAGCGCGGCGGCGGGGCGTAGGGCTGGGCACTTGCGTAGCGCGGCTCCGGAGCGGGCCGGCGCGGATCGAAGCGCTCGGCGGCGTCCTCGCGCTTGCGCTCCAGCCGCTGCTCCAGCGTTTCCAGCGAGCGGTTCAATTCGTCAAGCGTGGTGTTCGGCCTGCGCGGCCTGCCGGCGTTGAGTGTATCGAGATAGGACCGCTTGCTGTTCATCGATGCGTCCGTTTTTCAGAATGGCCGGCTTGCTGCCAGTTTCCCAAGTCCTTGTCGGGAACGAAGGCGGCCGCGCGGCACTGCTGCGGCGGAAGACGAGCTTCCCGGGCCAGGCCCGCTCTCCGAAAAACCGTGAAAAATTCGCTACAGGATAAACACGGGTGACCGACATCCGCACATTTCACCCATCGTGGTAAACAAGGTGTTAACCAAGCTTAAGAAGTTACGGCATTGCTGAAATACAGGCGGTGCCCGTTCGGACCCGGCGCCGGGGGTGCGGCATAAGGTTTCGCAATCCCAGAACGCCCTTGCGTCATGCGACGGCTATCGTTATAGAATTGACGTAAACGTAAGAGGGGCGCCGTTCGTGCCTTTTGCGATGAATTAGTTGAAACCACGACTGGAAGCATGCCCCCGCTTCCACTCAGGCGTTGCAAGGTCCGAGACCGCGATGCCACGACAGGGGAAAGCCAGTGACTATGAAACTTGTTTCGCCCGGCGAAGCCGCGGCCAACACCAACAATATGTCTGCCGAAGCCAGTGAGGAGCTCGTGCGCATCGGCGAGATGGCCAAGAAATACGGCGTGACGCTGCGCACGCTGCGTTTCTATGAAGACAAGGGCCTGCTCAATCCGAAACGCGATGGGGCAACGCGCCTCTACACGCGCCGCGACAAGGCGCGGCTGAAGCTGATCCTGCTCGGCCGCAAGGTCGGGTTCTCGCTGCGCGACGTCAAGCAGATGATGGATCTCTACGATCCCACGGGATCCAACACCAAGCAATTGCGGCTGGCTCTCGACAAGTCGGAGAAGCAGCTAGCCCGCCTGCAGAAGCAGCGCGCGCTGATCGACGACGCCATCAACGAGCTGAGCGGCTCGATGTCGGCCGTGCGCCAGATGCTGTCCGAGCGTTCGGCCCCGGCCAGCGCCGCCAGCTGATTTTGCTCCGCAGCTCCCGGCGAAAGCTTTGAACTTAAGAGCCGCGCGGCCGCCCGCGCGGCTCTTTTTGTTTGACCCCCCTCGCTTTGCACAAAGCCATGCACCGCTCGTGCCGATAGGCTGGCATAGGTAAATTTTGTCCCGGCGACAAAATTGACGTTTACGCAAACGTCAATTTTTGCTATCCCGCTTTCAACATTGGCCCGCATGCCGCCCCAACCTCATGTTTCGGGGCTCGATCTCGCGGCCAAGACCCGCATGGTGGAGGAAACACATGCCGATCTACAGGGCGCCGGTCCAGGACACGCTGTTCGTGCTCAACGAGGTGCTGGGTTATCAGCGCTACTCCAACCTTCCCGGATTTGCCGACGCGACGCCCGACGTTGTCGAGGCGATCCTCGCCGAAGGCGCCAAGCTCGCCGAAAACGTTATGCATCCTCTGAACCGCGTCGGTGACATGGAAGGCTGCGTGCGCCATGAGGACGGCTCGGTGACGACGCCGAAGGGCTTCAAGGAAGCCTACGACCAGTATCGCGAAGGCGGCTGGATGGGACTGGCGGCGCCCGTCGAGTTCGGCGGCCAGGGGCTGCCCTATGCCGTGCACACCGCGGTTGCCGAATACATGGTTTCGGCCAACATGGCGCTGATGATGTATCCCGGCCTGACGCAAGGCGCTATCGCTGCGATCATCACACACGGCACCGACGAGCAGAAGGCGACATGGCTGCCGAAGCTGGTCGAGGGGTCCTGGACCGGTACCATGAACCTGACCGAGCCGCATTGCGGTACCGATCTCGGTCTGCTGCGCACCAAGGCGGTGCCGAACGGCAACGGCACCTACAAGATCTCAGGCCAGAAGATCTTCATCTCGGCCGGCGAGCACGACATGTCGGAAAACATCGTCCATCTCGTGTTGGCCCGCATCGAAGGTGCGCCGGCAGGCGTGAAGGGGATCTCGCTGTTCATCGTGCCAAAGCTGAAGCTCGATGCCTCGGGCAATCCGGGCGAGAAGAACACGCTCTCCTGCGGGTCGATCGAGGAGAAGATGGGCATCCACGGCAATTCGACTTGCGTCATGAATTATGACGAGGCCGAAGGCACGCTGCTCGGTGAGGCCAATGGCGGCCTGAAGGCGATGTTCACGATGATGAACGAAGCCCGCCTCGGCGTCGGCCTGCAGGGCCTGTCGCTGTCCGAGATCGCCTACCAGAACGCGGTCTCCTACGCCAAGGACCGGCTGCAGGGCCGCTCGCTGTCGGGCGCCAAGGCGCCGGACAGACAAGCCGATCCGATCATCGTCCATCCCGACATCCGCCGCTCGCTGATGACCATGAAGGCCTTCAACGAGGCCGGCCGCGCGCTGGCGCTGTGGACGGCGATCAAGTCCGACATCGCCCACCGCTCCGCCGACGACAAGGATCGCCAGGCGGCCGACGACTATACAGGCCTGCTGACGCCGGTGATCAAGGGCGTGCTCACCGACAAGGGCTTCGACCATGCCGTCATGGCGCAGCAGGTGTTCGGCGGCCACGGCTATATCGAAGAACACGGCATGAGCCAATTCGTGCGCGATGCCCGCATCGCCATGATCTATGAAGGCGCCAACGGCATCCAGGCGCTCGACCTTGTCGGCCGCAAGCTTGGCCTGAATGGCGGCCGCGCAGTGCAGGCTTTCTTCAAGGACGTCGGCGAGTTCTGCGAGGAGAACCGTGCCGACGAGAAGCTGGCGCCGTTCACCAAGGCGTTGAAGAAGGGCCTCAACGATCTGCAGGCGGCGACGATGTGGCTGGTGCAGAACGGCATGGCCAAGCCCGACAATGCCGGCGCCGCATCCACCGACTACATGCATCTCTTTGGCCTTGTGGCGCTCGGCTACATGTGGGCGCAGATGGCCAAGGCCGCGCTCGGCAAGACCGGCGCCAATGGCTCCCAATCTGTCCACGAAAATGGGGCTTTCTACGACAACAAGGTGGTGACGGCGCGCTTCTTCATGGAGCGGATCATGCCCGAGACATCGGCACATCTCGCCCGCATTTCCAGTGGTGCGGACACGCTAATGGCGCTGCCTGCGGAAGCGTTCTAGAAATGGCTGGCGTCCCCCTCCCCCTTGAGGGGAGGGTGGCCCGAAGGGCCGGGAGGGGTCCTTGCGTGCAGTGCGCCGGCTGGTTGGCGCTTTGGTAGGAGATGATCGCAATGCCCCAAACCCGCGTCAATTCCGAAGATAAGGTCGAGCACGTCATCGGCGACCCCACCCGACCGCTTCGCGGCCACCCTCCCCTCGAGGGGGAGGGGGACGTTGGCGCGGGAGAAACGGCATGACAAATCCAGCCGAAGTTCTCTCCTTGCCGAAGCCCGCCTGGGCGGCGGACGAAGTCGGCATGCTCTACGACATGGCGCATCGCTTCATGTCGGAAGAGATCGCGCCGCGCTACGACGAGTTCGAGAAGAACGAGATGGTCGACCGCGAGAGCTGGCGCAAGGCAGGTTCCGCCGGCCTGCTCTGCGCCTCGATGCCGGAGGAATATGGCGGCTCCGGCGGCACCTTCGCGCATGAGAGCGCCATCATCGAGGCGATCGGCCATGTCGGCGTCGACGGTTTCGGCATCGGCCTGCACAATGCGATCGTTGCCCCTTACATCCTTCATTACGGCTCCGAGGAGCAGAAGAAGAAATGGCTGCCGAAGCTGGCAACCGGCGAACTGATCGGCGCCATCGCCATGACCGAGCCGGGCGCCGGCTCCGACCTGCAAGGCGTCAAGACGCGCGCCGAGAAGGACGGCAACCAGTACAAGATCAACGGCTCGAAAACCTTCATCACCAATGGCCAACTGGCCAATTTCATCATCGTCGTCACCAAGACCGATCCGGCCAAAGGCGCCAAGGGCACCTCGCTGATCGTCGTCGAGGCCGACGAGGCCGAAGGCTTCGAACGCGGCCGCAACCTCGACAAGATCGGCCTGAAGGCCAACGACACGTCGGAGCTGTTCTTCAATGATCTGCGCGTGCCGACCTCGAACCTGCTTGGCCACGAAGAGCGACAGGGCTTCATCCAGCTGATGCAGCAATTGCCGCAGGAGCGCCTGCAGATCGGCACCGGCGCGATCGCAATGATCGAGCGCGCGCTTGCTCTGACCATCGACTACGTCAAGGACCGCAAGGCCTTCGGCAAAGCGATCATCGAGTTCCAGAACACCCAGTTCAAGCTCGCCGAACTGAAGACCGAGGCCACCATCGGCCGCGTCTTCTACAATGATTGCGTCACCCGCCACATCAATGGCGGGCTGGATCCGGTGACGGCGTCGATGGCGAAATACTGGCTCTCGGACCTGCAGGGAAAAGTCGTCGACGAATGCCTTCAATTGCATGGCGGCTATGGCTACATGAATGAATATCCGATCGCCCGCATGTTCCGCGACGCCCGCGTCCAGCGCATCTACGGCGGCACCAACGAGATCATGAAATTGCTGATCGGCCGCTCTCTCTGAGAGCGACGTCGGCAAAGCAAGGAGCAAGCAAATGGCTGAAGCTTATGTCTATGACGCCGTGCGCACACCGCGCGGCAAGGGCAAGAAGGATGGCTCGCTGCACGAGGTGCCGGCGGTGCGGCTTGCGGCCAGGACGCTTGAAGCGTTGCGCGACCGCAACGGCCTCGACACTGCAAACGTCGACGACATCATCTTCGGCTGCGTCGATCCGGTCGGCGAAGCCGGCTCCGTCATTCCGCGTGCCGCCGCCTTCGAGGCCGGCTACGATAACAAGGCGCCGGGCATGCAGATCTCGCGCTTC
The DNA here is from genome assembly GCF_040320665.1 of Mesorhizobium sp. M0626. Classification (NCBI taxonomy): domain Bacteria; kingdom Pseudomonadati; phylum Pseudomonadota; class Alphaproteobacteria; order Hyphomicrobiales; family Phyllobacteriaceae; genus Mesorhizobium; species Mesorhizobium sp. M0626. The sequence goes on from NZ_JAMYQD010000013.1 coordinate 23,481, forward strand.
TGCGCCTCAGGCCTCGACGCCATCAATTTCGGCGCCGCCAAGATCGCTCAAGGCGCCGACGAGATCGTCATTGCAGGCGGCGTGGAATCGATGTCGCGCGTCGGCATGGGCGCCTCGGGCGGCGCCTGGTTCATGGACCCGTCCGTCGGCCTGCCCGGCTGGTTCGTGCCGCAAGGCATTTCGGCCGACCTGATCGCCACCAAATACGGTTTTTCGCGCGACGACGTCGATGCCTATGCGGTCGAGAGCCAGAAGCGTGCGGGCAAGGCCTGGGCCGATGGCCGTTTCAAGAACTCCGTCATACCGATCAAGGACCAGAACGGCCTCACCATCCTCGATCATGACGAGCATATGCGGCCGTCGACCGACATGCAGTCGCTGGCCTCGCTCAACCCGTCCTTCGTCATGCCTGGCGAAATGGGCGGCTTCGACGCGGTCGCCGTGCAGAAGCATCCGGAAGTCGAAGAGGTCAACCACGTCCACCATGCCGGCAACTCGTCCGGCATCGTCGATGGTGCGGCCGCCGTACTGCTCGGCTCGAAGAAGGCCGGCAAGACGATGGGCCTGAAGCCACGCGCCCGCATCCGCGCCTTTGCCAACATCGGCTCCGAGCCGGTGCTGATGCTTACCGGTCCGGTCGACGTCACCGAGAAGCTTCTGAAGCGCGCCAAGATGAAGCTGTCGGATATCGACCTGTTCGAGCTTAACGAGGCCTTCGCCTCGGTGGTGCTGCGCTACATGCAGGCATTCGAAATCCCGCACGACAAGATCAACGTCAATGGCGGCGCCATCGCCATGGGCCATCCGCTCGGTGCCACCGGCGCGATGATCCTGGGCACGGTGCTGGACGAGCTCGAGCGCCGCGATTTGAACACCGCTCTGGTGACGCTCTGCATCGGCGCCGGCATGGGCACCGCAACGATTATCGAACGCGTCTGATTTTCGGCCGGAAGGAGAGAGACATGAATTATACAAACTTCACGGTCGACACGGACGCAGACGGCATCGCGATGGTCACCTGGAACATGCCGGACCGCTCGATGAACGTCTTCACCGAAGAGGTGATGAACGAGCTCGACAAGATCATCGACCAGGTGGTGGCCGACGCCGCCATCAAGGGCGCGGTGATCACCTCGGGAAAGGACAGCTTCTCCGGCGGCGCCGACCTGACCATGCTGCAGAAGATGCTGGCCGTATTTGCCAAGGAGAAGACCAAGGACCCGGAGAAGGCGGCACAGCTTTTGTTCGACAATGCCGGCCGCATGGGTGGCTTGTGGCGCAAGCTCGAAACGTCGGGCAAACCTTGGGTCTCGGCGATCAACGGTACCTGCATGGGCGGCGCGTTCGAGCTGTCGCTGGCCTGTCATGGCCGCGTTGCCGCTGACTCCGAAAAGGTCAAGATGGCCTTGCCGGAAGTCAAGGTCGGCATCTTCCCCGGCGCCGGTGGCACCCAACGCGTGCCGCGCCTGACCGACCAGCAGCAGGCGTTGCAGATGCTGACCACCGGCCAGACGCTGTCGCCGCAGAAAGCCAAGGCGATGGGGCTGATCCACGAGATCGCCGAACCCGGCAAGCTGATCGAGACCGCCAAGGCGATGATCAGGAACGGCCTGAAAGCCGTCCAGCCCTGGGACGAGAAGGGCTTCAAGCTGCCTGGCGGCCAAATCTATACGCCGGCCGGCTTCAATCTGTGGCCGCCGGCCATCGCCATCCTGCGCCGCGAGACCTACGGCAATTATCCGGCCGCCGCGGCCATCCTGAAATGCGTCTATGAGGGCCTGCTAGTGCCGTTCGACACCGGTCTGCGGATCGAACAGCGCTATTTCACCGAAATCATGCAGTCGAAGGAAGCAGCAGCGATGATCCGCTCGCTGTTCGTGTCGCTGCAGGAGCTCAACAAGGGCGCCCGCCGCCCGGCCGGCGTGCCGGAGACCAAGTTCAAGAAGATCGGTATTCTCGGCGCCGGCTTCATGGGCGCCGGCATCGCCTTTGTCACCGCCAAGGCTGGCATCCCGGTCGTCCTGCTCGACCGCGACATGGCGTCGGCCGAAAAGGGCAAGACGCATTCCGACAGCCTGATCTCCGATCAGGTCAAGAAGGGCCGCGTCAAGCCCGAGGAGAAGGACAGACTTCTGTCGCTGATCACGCCGTCGGCCGACTATGCCGATCTCGCCGGCTGCGATCTGGTGGTCGAGGCGGTGTTCGAGGATTCGGCCGTCAAGAAGGCTGCCACCGAGCAGGCCGAAGCCGTGCTGAAATCGTCAGCGGTCTTCGCCTCCAACACCTCGACCATCCCGATCACTGCACTGGCCAAGAATTCGGCGCGGCCGAAGAATTTCGTCGGCATCCACTTCTTCTCGCCGGTCGACAAGATGATGCTGGTCGAGATCATTTTGGGCAAGAAGACCGGCGACAAGGCGCTGGCCACCGCGATCGATTTCGTGCGCGCCATCAAGAAGACGCCGATCGTCGTCAACGACACGCGCGGCTTCTACGTCAACCGCTGCGTGCTGCGCTACATGTCGGAAGCCTACAAGATGCTGATCGAAGGCGTTCCGGCGCCGATGATCGAGAACGCCGCCAAGGCCGCCGGCATGCCGGTCGGCCCCCTGGCGCTGACCGACGAGACGGCGATCGACCTTGCCCAGAAGATCATGAAGCAGACCATCAGGGATCTCGGCGACAAGGCCGTCGACCCCAGGCAGATGGCGTTGATCAACACGCTGGTCGACACCCATGGCCGCTTCGGCCGCAAGAACGGCAAGGGTTTTTACGACTATCCCGCCAAGCCTGCCAAGAAGAAGCTGTGGCCGGGCCTGAAGGATCTCTATCCGCAGCTGGAGGCCGAGAAGGTCGACTATGAGGAACTGCAGCAGCGCCTGCTGGTAACCATTGCGCTGGAAGCGGCCCGGGTGATGGAGGAAGGCATCGTCACCGATCCGCGCGAGGCCGATGTCGGCTCGATCCTCGCCTTCGGTTTCGCGCCATTCACCGGCGGCGCGCTGTCCTATATCGACGGCATCGGCGCCAGGGAGTTCGTCAGAATAGCCAAGGGCCTGCAGAAGAAATACGGCGCCGAGTTCAAGGCGCCAAAGCTGCTGCTCGACCTGGCCGAGAAGGGCGAGACCTTCTACCAGCGCTTCGATCCCTATGCGAAAGGCGAGGTGAAGAAGGCCGCTTGAGCTAGCGCCCCATGTACGTCTGAGGGCGCCTTGCGCGCATGATGGCCACGGCAAGGCGCCGTGGCCTTACGCGGTCGGCAGCGAAAGCCGCCTGGCTTTTCGCTGCCGACATCGACTTCAACCTCCATCTCAACAACGCCCGCTACATGATGCTCGCCGACCTCGCGCATGACCCCGAAAATCGGAATCGATTCTCGAAAAGGATCATGCGCCAAATCAAAATGCTACAGCGTCCTTGGCTTGTCCAATAGGACGCTTGCCCGCTCCGTTCAACCGCGGTCGCCGACCGAGGCCGCCGACCGAGGCCGAGCGGGTTTTCATGACCTCCCACCAGGGATGCGCAGCCTTGCCAAGGCAGTTTGAGGCATCCATGACGACTTCGCCGCACACAGCTTTTTGAGAGATCGGGCCGCGCGCCGGTGGACAATCGGATGACCGCGCGCTAGAAGGAAAAGGTATTTTTTCCTGTTTTGAGGAGAGCGAATTGCTCTCGCATGACCGAGTTTGGGCAGCCATCGACGCTCTCGCCGAGCGCTATTCGTTGTCGGCCTCCGGCCTGGCCCGGCGAGCCGGTCTGGACTCCACCGCTTTCAACAAATCGAAGCGGCTGTCCTCGGATGGACGGCCGCGCTGGCCGTCGACCGAATCGCTGGCGAAGATCATCGAGGCGACCGGCGCCTCGCTCGACGAATTCACCGGGCTGGTCGAAGGCCGTGCCAAGGCCGCTTCGGGCTCGGTAGCCGCGCAGCGTTCGGCGGTGCCGCTGCTCGGCTTTGCCCAGGCCGGCGCCGGCGGCTTCTTCGATGATGCCGGCTATCCCTCAGGCCAGGGCTGGGACCTTGTCGAGCTTCCGGCACGGGCGACCGAAACCTCCTATGCGTTGAAGGTGCAGGGCGATTCCATGCTGCCGCTGTACCGCAATGGCGATGTGCTGATCGTCGAGCCGGGCGCCGCTACCCGCAAGGGCGACCGCGTCGTCGTCAAGACCAATGCCGGCGAAGTCATGGCCAAGGTGCTCGACCGCCAGACGACGAAATCGATCGTGCTGATTTCGCTCAACCCCGACCACCCGGACCGCGACATCGCGATGCGCGATGTCGAATGGGTGGCGCGGATCGTCTGGGCAAGCCAGTAGGTCTCGCGGTGCGTCTGCTTCAAATCCTCATAGCCCTCCTGCCGATCCCGGTGATGGTCGCCATTGTCGTCGCCGGCGGTCGCGCGCTGCATCGCGACGGCCCCGCCATTACTGTCGACCAGATCGACCCGGACACCGAGGCCGTGCCCGAGGAGCCGGCGACGTCGGCGATCCCCGAGGTCCAGCCCGTCAAGCCTCCGGCGCACTCGCCTCCGGTGCATTCGAGGGCGATCGATCCCGAGGCCATCGCTCCGCCGCCGCTGCCGGCAGAAGAACTTGAACGGGTTGAGCCACGCGCGCCGCTGAGCGACCTGGCGCTGGCCGGACCGCCCAAGCCGCGTGGGCGCAGAGCGGTCGACGACTGGGGAGGAACAAAACTGTTCCAGCCGGTCGCGGCCGCCGCCGGCCTGATCGAAGCCAATGGTTATTCCGTGACGGTCTCCGGCATCGACATCGTCAGGCAAGACGAGACCTGCACCGAGGGCGGCAAGTCCTGGGCTTGCGGTATCAGGGCGCGCACCGCGTTCCGGTCTTTCCTGCGCGGCCGGGCCGTTGCCTGCAAGGTGCCGCCGGAGGCCGACCGTGTGCTGATCGCCGCCGAATGCCGCATCGGCAAGCTGGATGTCGGCCAGTGGCTGGTCGAAAACGGCTGGGCACGCGCCACGGCAGGCGGCCCCTATGTCGAAGCGGGCGACAAGGCGCGCGCCGACAAAAAGGGCATCTTTGGCGCCGCGCCCGACCTTGGCGGCCTGCCACCGGCGCCAACGCCTGTTGCGGCACCGACGGCGTCGCAACCGATCCTCGATGCCCCGGCGATAGACACGCCGCCGGCCGGGACGGAAATTACGCCGCCAGCTGACCAGCCAGCGCCCGCTCAATGAGCGCGCGGGTTTCGGCGATGCCGTAGAGGGCTGCGAACGAACCGAAGCGCGGTCCGCGTTCCTGGCCGATCAGCACCTGGTAGATCATCTGGAAGAAAGCGCCCGAGACACCAGGGCCGCCGTCCGGGCTCTTCTTCGAATGGTCCTGATAGCGTTCGATCTTGCGCGCCACGTTGAGCGAAGCGTTCTGGATCGCTTCGCCGTCGGCGCCGGCCGGCAGGCCAGCAAGCGCGTTGCCAAGCGCTTCCAGCGCCACGCGTTCCACATCGTCGGCCGGCCGGAAGGTCTTCGTCGGCTTCACGAAATCGTCGAAGTAGCGGATGGCGAAACCGACCAGTTGGTCGAGTTCGGGATGCGTCGCCGGCGTCACGCCAGATGCATGGCGCGAGATGAAGCCCCACAGCACATCCTTGTTTTGCGCGTTGGAGGCGCTGACCAGGTTGAGCAGCAGCGAGAACGGCACCGGCATGTCGATGGAAGGCGGCTTGCCGTCATGCATGTGCCAGACCGGATTGCCCAGCCGCTCCTTCCAGTCCTGGCGCGGATAGGCGTTGAGGAAGGTGTAGTACTCGTCGACGGCGCGTGGGATGACGTCGAAATAGAGCTTTTTCGCCTGCCTTGGCCGCTGATACATATAGAGGCCGAGGCTTTCGGTCGGCGCGTAGCGCAGCCATTCGTCGATGGTCAGCCCGTTGCCCTTCGACTTCGAGATCTTCTGGCCGTTCTCGTCCAGGAACAGTTCGTAGACGAAATGCTCGGGCGCGCGCCCGCCGAGAATGTTGCAGATGCGGTCGTAGATCACCGCATTGGTCTGGTGGTCCTTGCCGAACATTTCAAAATCGACGCCGAGCGCTGCCCAGCGCATGCCGAAATCCGGCTTCCACTGCAGCTTGACCTTGCCGCCGGTCACCGAAAGCGTGGTCTCGGTGCCTTCATCGTCGAAGGTGATGGTGCCGGCCTTGGCGTCGACATGCTTCATCGGCACGTAGAGCACGCGCCCGCTCTTCGGCGAGATAGGCAGGAACGGGCTGTAGGTCGCCTGGCGCTCGGGTCCCAGTGTCGGCAGCATCACCGCCATGATCTGGTCGTAGCGCTCGGCTGCGCGCACAAGCATCGCATCGAAGCGGCCGGCCTTGTAGTACTGCGTCGCGCTGGCGAATTCGTAGTCGAAGCCGAACGTGTCGAGGAAGCGGCACAACATCGCGTTGTTGTGGTCGCCAAAGCTCGGATAGTCGCCGCCGAACGGATTGGGCACCGCCGACAGCGGCATATGCAGATAGGGCTCGAGGGCTGCGCGATCCGGCACATTGTCGGGGATTTTGCGCATGCCGTCCATATCGTCGGAGAAGCAGAGCAGCTTGGTCTTGACCTTGTTCCCGGTCAGCACGTGAAAGGCATGGCGCACCATCGAGGTGCGCGCGACCTCGCCGAACGTGCCGATATGCGGCAGGCCCGACGGGCCGTAGCCGGTCTCGAACAGGACGATCTCCGGGAAGTCGCCGTCCTTGTAGCGCTCGATGATCTTTTTGGCTTCCTCGAACGGCCAGGCCTTGCTTTCGGCGGCTGCCGCAAGCATTTCGGGGTTGAGATCGGCGATGTTTGATCCCGTCATGTCAAAGTTCCAGTCATGGCCGGCTTTCGCGGCTGGTAAGATTTTTCAACCGGGTCTCTAGGCGCGACAGGGCGGAGCGTCAACGATATCAGGCGTTTTCGTTGCGACGGCGCCGTGGCGTCCCTACCTTCGACCCTCACTATCAAGGAGTTTTGAATGCCGTTGCCGTCCACCCATGAAGCCCTGATCTACCTGATGGTCATCACCTCGGCTTCCGATCGCGACATGACCGATATCGAACTGGCGCGCATCGGCGACGTCGTCCGCAGCTGGCCGGTGTTCGAGGATTTCAAGCAGGACAGGCTGATCGCCATTGCGCAGGACTGCCAGAAGATGCTGCATGAAAAGGATGGATTGGAAGGCGTGCTCGAGCGTGTCGCCGAGACTTTGCCCGAACGGCTGCACGACACCGCTTATGCCGTCGCCTTCGAAGTTGCCGCCGTCGATCTCGAAATGCGCATGGAGGAATTGCGGGTGCTGCAGTTGATCCGGCGTGAGCTCGATCTCGACACGCTGACCGCCGCGGCCATCGCGCGCGGGGCGAAGGCCCGCCTGCGCACGCTGACCTGATCCAGCCCCTAGAGGAAGCTGACCGGGACCGGATCAGAAGAAACTGACCGGGAAATAGCGCAAGTAGAATTCGGCGAAGGTGCCTTTCACCGATATCTCCTGCAGCGCGTAGTCCATGGCTGCGGCCAGCGCTGGGTCGCTGGCCCGGGTGGCAATGGTCATGCCGGAGCCCAGATATTCCGGCGCCAGGTAGGGTCCACCGGCGAAGCGGCAGCAACCGGCGGCGTCCGTGCCGCCCAGCCAGAAGGAAAAGCGCATGCCGTCGCCGAAGGCGGCATCGATCTTGGCCCTCTTCAAGTCGCTGTAGAGGTCTTCCGGCCGGTCGAAGCGGATGATCTGCACGGTGCCGAAATAATCGCGCAGCATCTTTTCATGCGCCGAGCCGGCCAGCACGCCGACCCGCTTCGAGCGCAATTTGTCGAGGATCGGCTCCGCGAAGGCCTTGGTCTTCGGCATGATGAAGCGCGCCGGAAACTGTAGATAGGAGCGCGAAAAGCTGTACTCCGCCCGCGTCTCCGGCGTAGCGGCGATGCCGGCGATGATCGCCTCGCCTTCGCCCTTCTGCAACGCGTCGTGGAGTTCGGCCCAGGGCAGCGCCTGGATCTGGCATTTGTCGGCGATGTCGAGTTCGGCGCAAATCGCCCGCGCCAGGTCGATGTGGAAGCCGGACAATCGGCCCGTGCCGTCGAGAAAGTTGAAGGGCGGGAAATCGGTTGTGGTGAGGAACCTGAGCCTCGGCAGCGCCGAAAGGTCCGGTTTCGGCAGCCGCTCCTTGGCATCCCAAAGCACCGGTACCTGCGGTTCCGCTGCCCGCGCAGCGCCGGAAAACGGCTGCACTCCCATCAGCATCGACAGCAAGGCGATGGCTATCCAGCGAGGTGTCACGAAAAAACTCCGCCCGTCTTGGCCGTTCGCTTGTGATACGAAAACGGCGCAGGCACAATTGTTTTTGATTTCAAAGGGCAAATTTCGGGTTATGCTTTGGCGAGGTTGCAAATAGCCGCACAGAGTCGGCCCGGGGTTGGCGGTCGCTGGCGTTAGAAAAGCTAAGGATGTGGCTTTGCAATCCGGGGTTGATGGCTAAGTGCGGGGCAGGCACGTAGCATCGGTCTCAAGAGCGGTAGGCAACATGGGGTAGATGTTGCGATGGGTTATTTTGACCGGACACTTGAATATATTGACCGGGTGCAGCGTGCCGACACGTCGGCTGCGGTGTGCGAGCAGCTACTTAGTGTCACCTCGAATTTCGGATTGACGGCCCTGATAGCCGCAACGGTGCCGCAGCCCGGTACACCAAGCAGCCAGACGAAGGACCATGTGCTGCTCTGCGATTGGCCTAGCGAATGGCTGGAGCGTTACTTATCGCGCAACTACGTCGACCACGATCCGGTCGTCAGCCATTTGAAGCAGTTTCGGGCGCCATTCCAATGGCGCGATGCCGTTCAAAGCATGCCCGCCGACAAGAGCAGCGCCGAGGTAATGCGCGACGCCCGCCAGTTCAAGCTGCGTGACGGCCTCGCCTTCCCGCTGATCACGCTCGAAGGCCAGATCGCGCTGGTCTCGCTGGGCGGTGAGGCGGTCGAACTGTCCGAAGCCGAATTCGCAATGGTCTCGCTGGCCTCCACCTATGCCATCGGCCGCGCCATGCAGCTTCAAACGACGGCCGGCAAATCTATCGATCACATTGAATTGACGCCGCGCGAGCGCGAATGCCTGCAATGGGCGGCGGTCGGAAAATCCGAGTGGGAGATTTCGCAGATCCTCGGCATCTCGGAGCATACCTCTGAGAAACACCTTCTCAACGCCAAGAGCAAACTAGGCGCCGCCAACCGTGTGCAGGCAGTCGCCGAAGCAGTCAGGCACGGCTATATCAGCTAGGCCGGTTCTGGCGGCCCGAAATTTATGGCCGCATTGTCGGCGTCATATCTTCAGAAAAGACCGGCCCCTGTCGTCCTCTTGAGACGGCTAATGCTTTCTTAACGCCAAAAGCAGACTCGGCGTCGCCAACAGGGTGCACGCCATCGCGGAGGCGTTTAGGCGCAGCTATATTAGCCATGTCGGCTGTGGCAGCCTGGAAATCCTTGCCAACACCTTCGCGCAATTTTTTCGGGAAAGCCCGGCCGTATCTTCCTCTTAAGCCCAGGAGACGGCTAATGCTATTTTCCCTTACCACTCAACAACTGATGGAACGTCCCGACCTATGGGAGGCCGTCCATCGCCTGCGTTACAAGGTCTTCGTCGATGAGATGCGGTGGACCGATCTCGATCGCCCGGACGGCCTCGAAATCGATCAATTCGACCATGATGAGGCCGAACACCACCTTGTCATACGCAATGGCGAGCTTGCAGGCTATCATCGGATGCTGCCGACCACACGGCCGCATCTCCTTAGCGATGTGATGCCGGAACTCTGCGAGGGAAAGCGCCCTTCGGGACCGAATGTCTGGGAGCTAACCCGTTACGCGGTGGCGCCAGGCTTTCGCGATGGCAAGCGCGGCGTGTCTACGGTCGGCACCGAACTGATCGCCGGCTTCGTCGAATGGGGCCTTGCTCGCAATGTCGATCAGGTCATTATCGAGGTCGAGCCGGTGTGGGTGCTGCGGACGCTGCAGTTGCACTTCCTGGCGACGCCGCTCGGTTACCAGCGCACCTATGGCAACCAGCAGGTCGTCGCCACACTGCTGACCTTCAACGAGCATACGCTGGATGTCGTGCGTTCGCGCCGCAACCATCACGCCCCGGTGTTGGCCAGGGGCACCCCCCACATGCTCGGCATGCGGCAGGCGTCGTGAGACTGTCTTCACCCGACGCGCTTTAATGCATGTCGCTCAAAGTGGCCCCGGTTTTGAGAGAACGACATGCATGAAACAAAGACCTAAAGCGCGTCGCGTGAATCCGTTCAAATGCGATGCGCTTTAGACAATGGCCACAGAGCCCACCTCCGTGTGGGGGTGGGCTCTGTAATTTCAGCCTCTGCCTATCGAGGCCAGTCTCTACTTCTCGAGAAACGACGGCCCTTCGCCGACGATCTTTTTGTCTTCCTTGCCGATGGCGTCGAGATCGCGCCCATCATAGGGCAGCGACAACAGGATGCGCCGCATGACGGCCAGCCGCGAGCGCCGCTTGTCATTGGCCCGCACGATGATCCAGGGCGCGAACTGCTTGTGCGTGCACTCGACCATCTGGTCGCGCGCCTTGGTGTAGTCGTCCCATTTGGTAATGCCGGCAATATCGATCGGCGAGAACTTCCAGTTCTTCAGCGGAGACCAGCGGCGGTCGTGAAACCGTTCGAGCTGGGTTTCGCGGCCGATGTTGAGCCAGAATTTGAAGAAATAGATGCCGTCGTTGGAGATCATCCGCTCGAAATGCGGCGTCTCGTCGAGGAATTTTGCATGCTGTTCCGGTGTGCAGAAGCCCATCACCGGCTCGACGCCGCCGCGGTTGTACCAGGACCGGTCGAAGGTGACGAATTCGCCCGATGTCGGGAAATGGGCGACGTAGCGCTGGTAGTACCATTGCCCGACTTCGGTTGGGGTCGGCTTGGTCAGCGCCACATTGCGCGCGGTTCGAGGATTGAGATACTGGCGCAGCACCGAGATGGTGCCGCCCTTGCCGGCGGCATCGCGCCCCTCGAACAGCGACATCACTCTGCTGCCGGTCGCCCGGAGCCAGGCCTGCGCCTTGACCAGTTCGATCTGCAGCCGCTCCAGCGTCTCGTCATACTCCTCGCTCTTCATTTTCTTGTCGTAGGGGTAGTCGCCTGCGGTCAGTTTGTGGTCCTCGATCCAGCTGGGAAGCTCAGGGTTTTCGATGTCGAACTCCCGCTCCTTGCCGTCCACCTTGATCTTCAGCGGCCCCTTTGCCGGCTCTGCGGCGGGACTTTCCTTGGCTTTTTTCATCGAGACGAACCTTTCCAGCTTGCGGACTCATGCTATGGGGGGCCTCAAACTCGGTCCAGCGGAAGTTTCGGAGGGACCGGCGCAGAAGCACGGAAAGCACGATGGCTGACACCGGGGCAGAGCGGACAACCACGGGGCAGGCCGTCGCCGGCCGGCTGTGGAACAGCCGATGGCTGCTGGCCGCCGGTGCGATCGCTATCCTGGCCGTTTATGGTTTTGCCGGTATCTCTGCCTATGTCGTCCTGGCTGCGTTGACGGTGCTGCTGGCTGCCGCGCTTCTGCCAACCGGTGGCGCCAGCCGGTCTGCTGAGAAGACCATTACCACGGTCGAGGCGAGCGGGCTGCAGCGGCTTTCCGGCGAATATCTTGCGGCTGCCGTTGCCGATCCGCTGATCATCTTCGACCGCACCGCCACCATCGTCCACGCCAATGCCGCCGCCTTTGCCGCCTTTGTCGGTATCGCGCCCGGCCTGTCGCTGTCGCTAAAATTCCGCGCGCCGGAAATGCAGGCATTGCTGGACCGCGTGCTGTCGGGAACCGTCGCCTCGGATGCCGTCGACTACACCGAGAAGCTGCCGGTGGAACGGGCCTACCGGGTCAGCGCGTCCTCGGTCGGCCACGCCACCGATCTCTATGTGCTGGTATTCAAGGACCAGAGTGAGACGCGCCGCATCGACCGCATGCGCGCTGACTTCATAGCCAATGCCAGCCACGAGTTGCGCACCCCGCTTGCTTCGATCTCGGGCTTCATCGAGACGTTGCGCGGCCCGGCCCGCAACGATCCGGCGGCGCGCGAGCAGTTCCTGCAGATCATGCAGAACCAGACCGGCCGCATGGCGCGCCTCATCGACGATCTCCTGTCGCTGTCGAGGCTTGAAATGAAGCCTTACCTGAGGCCGGGAACCGAGGTCGATCTGCGCCAGTCCATCGACAGCGTCATCGATTCACTGGGCCCGCTCGCCAGCGAGAACGGCGTCGTCATCGAACGCGACTACGCCGAGGGGCCGCTCGACGTGCCCGGAGACCGCGACGAGCTGTTCCAGGTGTTCGAGAATCTCTTGGAAAACGCCTGCAAATACGGCCAGCCTGGCGGACGCGTCACAGTGTCGATCGCGCGGGGCGAGGCCGGCCCGGAACCGGGCATCGATGTCACCATCAGGGACTATGGCCCGGGCATCCCGGAAGAGCACATACCGCGCATTACCGAGCGCTTCTATCGCGTCGACGTGGAGAGCAGCCGCACGCAGAAAGGCACCGGTCTTGGCCTGTCCATCGTCAAGCATATTCTGACGCGCCACAACGCCCGGCTTTCGATCAAGTCGGAGGTTGGCAAGGGCGCGGCGTTCACGGTCCATTTGCCGGCAGGCTGAGGCGGTACTATCTGCTAACTGCCTGTTTCTTCTTTCTGTCATCCGGCTAGCGTATCAGCACAGGGGTCGAGGAAACGACTCAAAAGGCCAAAGATTTAAGGAAGGCATTTCGCCCATGCAGTCCGTACACATTGTCAGCGCCTATGACGAAGAGCTGAAATACCTGGCGAAGCGCATCGCTGCGATGGGCGGCCATGCCGAGCGCATGGTCGAGCAGGCGATCCAGGCGCTGGTCAATGCCGATCCCGGCCTCGCCCAGAAGGTCATTCGTGACGACATCGTGCTTGACGATGGCCAGCGCGAAATCGACGACAAAGCCATCGTCATCATCGCCAAGCGCCAGCCCATGGCGACGGATCTGCGCGAGATCGTCGGCGCCATCCGCATTTCGGCCGACCTCGAACGGGTCGGTGACCTCGCCAAGAACGTCGCCAAGCGTGTGGTCAGCGTCATTGACGGCCGCCAGCCGACCAGCCTGTTTCGCGGCCTCGAGGCGCTTGCCGAACTCGCTTTGACCCAGCTCAAGGAAGTGCTCGACGTCTATGCCTCGCGCTCGGTCGAGAAAATAGGCTTCGTTCGCGACCGCGACGACCAGATCGACGCCATGTACACCTCGCTGTTTCGCGAGCTTTTGACCTACATGATGGAAGATCCGCGCAACATCACGCCGTGCACGCATCTGCTGTTTTGCGCCAAGAACATCGAGCGCATCGGCGACCACGCCACCAACATTGCCGAGACGATCTACTACATCGTCACCGGCGAGCAGTTGCCGGCCGAGCGTCCAAAGGGCGACAAGACCGACAAGGTTGCCCTTCCGGCGCTGCCGGTGAAGTGATCGCGCTCCCCTCGAACGCTTAATCATATTGCGCTAAACTACCTGGATGTTAGCGTCTCGGTTCCTGGCCAAGGCCAGGCGCTCAGGAGGCTGCGATGGAATATGTCCGAGAGTTCAAGCCGGCGCCGGCATCGTCCGGCATCATCGCGTCGAGCGTCTACACCGCCGGCAAGCGCATCGCCGACATTCCGATCGAAGAAGCCGGCGAATGGGCCAAGAAGTCGGGCCATGTCGTCTGGATCGGGCTGCTCGAACCCGACCGCGAGCTTCTGCTGCGCGTCAAGGCGCAATTCCATTTGCATGAGCTGGCGATTGAAGACGCCGAACATCCGCACCAGCGGCCGAAGATCGAGCAATATGGCGATGCGCTGTTCATCGTTGCCCGCACTGCACAGCTGATCGACGGACGCGTCACCTTCGGCGAGACGCATCTGTTCGTCGGCTCAGGCTATATCGTCAGCGTCAGGCATGGTCCCTCGACCTCATACGCCGCCGTGCGCCAGCACTGGGAAAGCTGTCCGCACTCACTGGCCAAGGGCGAGGATTTCGTCCTCTACGCCATCCTCGACTTCATCGTCGACAACTACATGCCGGTGCTAGAGCAGATCGAGGACGAGGTCGAGGCGATCGAGGACAGGGTGCTGCTGAAGCCGATGACCGGTCCCGACATCGAGCGGCTCTATATGCTGCGCCGCGATCTGTTGCGCCTGCGCAATGCGGCGCTGCCGCTGGTCGAGGTCTGCCGCCGGCTGACCAGCGCCGAACTGCCGCAGATCCATACCGCAATGCATCCGCTGTTTCGCGATGTCACCGACCATATCCGCACCGTGCAGGAAAAGATCGACAGCCTGCGCGAGGTTCTGGCGTTCGCTTTCGAAGCCAGCCTGCTGGTCGGCCAGAGCCAGGAAACCGCGAACACCAAGAAGCTGGCCTCATGGGCGGCGATCCTGGCGGTGCCGACGGCGCTCGCCGGCATTTACGGCATGAATTTCGACGACATGCCGGAACTGAAGATGCAATACGGCTATCCCGTCGTATTGGTCTCGATCGCGCTGATCTGCTCGTTTTTGTATTGGCGATTTCGGAAGAGTGGGTGGCTGTGAGGGCAGGCAGTAGGCAGTAGGCAGTAGGCAGTAGGCAGTAGGCAGTAGGCAGTAGGCAGTAGGCAGTAGGCAGTAGGCAGTAGGCAGTAGGCAGAATAAGGTAGCGCCTCACGAGCGCTACCCCATTCCCTACTGCCCAGTCCCCAATCCCTAACTACCGGCTCCTGCGCCGCTCTGAAGCCGGCTGGAACGCCACCCTTGCGTGGTACTTGCAGTAAGGTCCGGTTTCAGCCGCCTCGTTGCCACAGAAGTTGAAGTCTTCCGATAGCGGATCGCCATTCGGCCATTTGCAGGTGCGCTCGGTGAGATCGGTGAGCTGCAGATGCCGCGAGATCGGCACGACGACGTTTTCGACCGGGCGGATGTAGTGGCGCGCCACTGGCTCGGCGTCGAACTGCGCCTGCAGTGCGTTCGCCCCGATCGAAGTCGTGACATGGCGCTGCGTGGTTGCGGCGCGAGGCACCGATTTCTGGATCGAAGATCCCTGCGTTGTCTTCTTCTGACGCGCCGGCGTCGCGGTCGAGCGTCCGCGGCCCGACAGCTTCAGCCGGTGCACCTTGCCGATGACCGCGTTGCGGCTGACCCCGCCGAGTTGTGCGGCGATCTGGCTTGCGCTCAAGCCCTCCGACCACAGTTTCCTGAGAAGTTCGACCCGCTCGTCAGTCCAGTTCATGAGACCGCGCTCCTGCTAAGTGTGCGGCAGCCGGAATCCATTCCCGACCCGGCAATCTTTGCCGGGGCAGACACCACATATATTAGGTGATTAGGTCCGCCGCACGAAATCTAGTTATTTCCCGACTACAATTACCTCATGTGTTGACTCGGTGACAAGAGTCCCAGGTGCAACACGAATCGGTTTTTTAGGTTTTCCCCAACTTGCCCGGTCGCTTATGAGCCGGCGTCTCGTCGGGAGCTTGCCGCGCGCCTCTGCGCGACGTTTTCGTTGACTTCATGGCCGAAAAACACGATAAGCCGCAAAGGCCGCCGCTTTGGCGGCTTTTTTGATTTTTCCGGTACCGGAGACGCATATAATGAGCGGTTCGGCGCTTTACGAGACCTTTGCCCGCGCCCCTTTGGCCTTCGACCATGGCGAAGGCACCTGGCTGGTTACCGACAAGGGCGAGCGATATCTCGATTTCGCTGGCGGCATCGCGGTCAATTCGTTGGGCCACAGCCATCCGCATCTTGTCTCGGCGCTGACCGAACAGGCGGCCAAGCTCTGGCACGTCTCCAATCTCTACGAGATCCCGGGGCAGGCCCGGCTCGGCGAGCGGCTGGCTGACGCCACCTTCGCCGACAAGGTGTTCTTCACCAATTCCGGCGCCGAGGCGCTCGAATGCGCGATCAAGACGGCGCGGCGCTACCAGTTCGTCAAGGGCCATCCCGAGCGCTTCCGGGTCATCACCTTCGAAGGCGCCTTCCACGGCCGCACGCTGGCGACCATCGCCGCCGGCGGCCAGTACAAATATCTCGAAGGTTTTGGGCCCAAGGTCGAAGGCTTCGACCAGGTCTGCTTCGACGACATCGACGCCGCCGAAAAGGCGATCACACCAGAGACCGCCGCGATCCTGATCGAACCGGTGCAAGGCGAGGGCGGCATCCGCCCGGTGCCGACGCAATCCTTGAAACGGCTGCGGCAGCTCTGCGACCAGCACGGCCTGCTGCTGATCTTCGATGAGGTCCAGTGCGGTATCGGTCGCACCGGAAAGCTGTTCGCGCATGAATGGACCGGCGTGACGCCCGACATCATGGCGATTGCCAAGGGCATTGGCGGCGGCTTTCCGATGGGCGCGTGCCTCGCCACCGACGACGCTGTCGTCGGCATGACGGCAGGCGTGCATGGCACCACTTTCGGCGGCAATCCGCTGGCCATGGCGGTCGGCAACGCTGTGCTCGACGTCGTGCTGGAAGACGGCTTCCTCGAAGACGTCCAGCGCAAGGCATTGCTGATGAAGCAGGGCCTGGCGGCGGTCGCCGACGAATTTCCTGATGTCATCGAAGGCATCAGGGGCAGCGGCCTGATGCTTGGCCTGAAATGCGCCATGCCCAACACCAAGGTCAACATGGCGCTGCGCGACCAGCATCTGCTGGCGGTGCCGGCAGGCGACAACGTCATTCGTCTGCTGCCGCCGCTGACCGTCACCGACGCCGAGATCGGTGAAGCGCTCGATCGCATCCGCGCCGGCGCCAAGGGCCTGACCGACGCCATCGCCGCGGCCGCCGCGAAGTAATCCCGAGAACCATTCCCGATGAGCCTTCGCCATTTCACCGATCTTTCCGCCGTTTCCGAAGGCGATCTGCGCCTGATGCTCGACGATGCGGTGGTGCGCAAGGCGCGCCTCAAGGCCGGCGAACGGACCAGACCGCTCGAAGGCAAGGTGCTGGCCATGATCTTCGACAAGCCGTCGACGCGCACGCGCGTGTCCTTCGACGTCGGCATGCGACAGCTCGGCGGCGAGACCATCATGCTGACCGGCACCGAAATGCAGCTCGGCCGCTCCGAGACCATTGCCGACACCGCCAAGGTGCTGTCGCGCTATGTCGACGCCATCATGATCCGCACCACGTCGCATGAGCGGCTGCTCGAGCTGACCGAGAATGCCACGATTCCGGTCATCAACGGGCTGACCGACGACACCCATCCCTGTCAGCTGATGGCCGACATCATGACCTTCGAGGAGCATCGCGGCCCGGTTGCCGGCAAGACCATCGCCTGGACCGGCGACGGCAACAACGTGCTGCATTCGCTGCTCGAGGCCTCGGCGCGGTTCCGCTTCAACCTGAACGTCGCAGTGCCGGAAGGCAGCGAGCCGGCGCAGAAGCACATCGACTGGTCGAAGACCAATGGCGGCAAGCTGCACTTCACCCGCTCGCCCGAAGAGGCCGTCGACCAGGCCGACTGCATCGTCACCGACTGCTGGGTGTCGATGGGCCAGGAACACCGCGCCCGCGGCCATAATGTCTTCTCGCCCTATCAGGTCAATGCGGCGCTGATGGCCAGGGCCAAGCCCGACGCCCTGTTCATGCACTGCCTGCCGGCGCATCGTGGCGAGGAAGTGACCGACGAGGTCATCGACGGTCCGCATTCGGTGGTCTTCGACGAAGCCGAGAACCGGCTCCACGCGCAGAAGGCGGTTTTGGCCTGGTGTCTGGGCGCTTGATCTCCAGGCGCTTGATCTCCAAGCGCTTGATCCGGGGCGGCGCGATGCCTATTTGCGCCCCATCACGCAAATCAAGCGCGTTTGGACGCATGCACCCCTCCGGGCCGCATGGCCGCGCCCTGGAGCTTTGTCATGTTGGAAACGCATCAAGTGACTGAACATCACCCCAAACTCGGCGAGTTCGGCTATGCCGGCGACGATCATGTCGTACCCTTCGAGGTCGGCCCGCTCGACGTGCGCGGCCGCACCGTGCAACTCGGGCCGATGCTCGACGCCATCCTCAACCGTCACGACTATCCCGAGCCGGTCGCCCGCCTGCTCGCGGAAGCCTGTGTGCTGACGGTGCTGCTCGGCACCTCGCTCAAATTCGAAGGCAAGTTCATCTTGCAGACCCGCACCGACGGCCCGGTCGACATGCTGGTCGCGGATTTCTCCACGCCTTCGGCATTGCGCGCCTATGCGCGTTTCGACGCCGACCGGCTGGAGGCCCTGGTGGCCGCAGGCCAGACCTCGCAGCAGACGCTGCTGGGCAGCGGCGTTTTGGCGCTGACCATCGACCAGGGCGCGCACACGCAGCGCTATCAGGGCATCGTCCAGCTCGACGGCGAGACGCTGGAGGACGCCGCGCGCACCTATTTCCGCCAGTCGGAGCAGATCCCGACCGACCTCAGGCTGTCGGTGGCCAAGCTTCTGACGCCAGGTCCCGGCGGCGCTCGTGAGCAGTGGCGCGCCGGCGGCATCCTGGCGCAGTTCCTGCCGCAGTCACCCGAGCGCATGCGCGTGCCCGACATTTCGGGCGGCGACGGCGATCCGCGTGACGTGACGCAGGAGCCGGCCGACAATTCGTGGCGCGAGCTGGTGGCGCTGCTCGGCACCATCGAGCCGACCGAGCTGATCGACCCGACCATCGGCGCCGAGCGGCTGCTCTACAGGCTGTTCCACGAACATGGCGTGCGCGTCTTCGGCGGCGTGCCGGTCGCCGACCAATGTTCCTGCTCAAGGGACAAGATACGCGGCATCCTCGAGGGGTTTTCCGCGCAGGAGATCAAGGACAGCACCGAAGATGGCGGCATCCACGTCGCCTGCGAGTTCTGCTCGAAGCAGTACGACTTCGACCCGGCGGAGTTTGCAACTCAGTAGCATCTCTTCCTTCTCCCCGTTCACGGGGAGAAGGTGCCCGAAGGGCGGATGAGGGGCAGCGCGAACTTTGGTGAATGGCCGCGCATAGCCTACGTCATGTGCGTGGAAGATAACCTCATGAGTCCGGCGGCGCCCCTCGTTGCACTGCCGGGCATTCCTCCCCGTATAGAGATGGGGAGAAAACCCCTAATTCACCGTCCGCCGCGTCCCCGGCAGATCCAGCGAAAACGCGGGAATAGCGACGTCGAACGTCTCGCCCTTTTTGTTGCGCATGGTGTAGTGGCCGACCATGAAGCCGGAGGGCGTCGAGAGCGGGCAGCCTGACGTGTATTGATAGCTGTCGCCGGGATTGAGCTCAGGCTGGTCGCCGACCACGCCGGCGCCGCGCACTTCCTCGATCCGGCCGCTGCCGTCGGTGATGTGCCAGTAACGCGACATAAGCTGCACGAAATCGTCCGACTGGTTGTCGATCGTCACCTGGTAGCCCCAGACATAACGGTTCTCCGCCGGGTCCGAGCGGTCCTCCAGGTAGAACGGTCTGACCTGCACTTCGATGTTGCGCGTGACGGCGCGATACATGGGCTGCTCCGGTTGCGCGGCAAGGAACATTTGTCGCGCTATGCGGTTTGATACGCGCACAACGGCATGTCCTGCCAGCCTCAAAGCGGAGGTGCCGACAAACAATGTCATTTAAGTGACACATGACAATGTTGGTGTGCGCAAACCTTGCCGGCGACTCAAGGCCCATCTGTCGACTGACAAAGCAGCCGCGAGCGGCCTTTCCGGAGTGACCAGATCTCGATGGAACCAGCTCTCACAGCCGCCTTCGCCTCCTCCGCTTTGCTTCTTTCCAATCTCGCCAGCATCCTGCTTGCTTCGTCGAAACTGCAAGCGCGCCGTCTCATCCCCCCGCCGTCCAACGAGCAGCCACCGGTCTCGATCGTCGTGCCGTCGCGCGGCGTGGAGCCGTTCACACAAGAGACGCTGCAGCGAGCCTTCTCGCTCGACTGGCCGCGCTACGAACTGATCTTCTGCGTCGCTCACGCCGACGATCCCGTCGTCAAACTGATAAACAGGGCGATCGTCCTGTTTCCCAACGTGCCGGCCCGGCTGCTGATCGGCGACGACCGCGTCAGCAGCAACCCGAAGCTCAACAACTGCGTCAAGGGCTGGGAAGCGGCGCGCAATCATTGGGTTATTCTGGCGGATTCCAACGTGCTGATGCCTAGGGATTACGTCCAGCACCTGATGGCGGCCTGGCGGACCAATACCGGGCTTATCTGCTCGACGCCGATCGGCTCGCGGCCGGAAGGCTTCTGGGCCGAGGTCGAATGCGCGTTCCTCAACACGCTGCAGGCGCGCTGGCAATATGCCGGCGAGGCGCTTGGCCTCGGCTTTGCCCAGGGCAAGAGCATGCTGTGGAACAAGCCGATGCTCGATACCAATGGCGGTATCCGCGCGCTGGCCGCCGAGATCGCCGAGGATGCTGCTGCAACCAAGCTGGTCAACGGACTGGGCCTGCGCGTCAATCTCGTTGCCTCGCCTTTCGAGCAACCACTGCGGCAGCGCCGACTTGCCGACATCTGGTCGCGTCAGGCGCGCTGGGCGCGGTTGCGCCGCGTCACTTTCCCGCTGTTTTTCGCACCCGAGATCCTGACCGGCGTCGCCGTGCCGTTGGCGTTGGCGCTGGTGGCGGCAGCAAGTGCCGGCATCAGCCTGCCGGCCACGGTGTTGGCCGTGCTGGCGGCGGCCTACATTCCCGAATGCGCGCTGGCCGCGGCCAAGGGCTGGCATCTGTCGCTGCGCATGGTCCCGGCGATGATGGTCCGCGACATGATGCTTCCCGCCATCTGGGCGCGCGGCTGGCTGAGCGGCGCCGTCGATTGGCGCGGCAACACCATGATCATCGGCACCAAGACGGCCGAGCTGGAAGAGGCTTCGTCGGGAGCGTGACGCCTCGCGGCCTACCCGGCTGCCTTCAGCGCCTGCGCAACGTCCTCCAGCAGATCGTCCGTATCCTCAAGACCGACCGACAGCCTGAGCGTTCCCGGCCCGATGCCAAGCTCGGCGCGAGCTTCGTCGCTGAGGTTCTTGTGCGTGGTGGTCGCCGGATGGGTGATCAGGCTCTTGGCGTCGCCGAGATTGTTGGAGATCAGCACGATGTCGAGCGCGTTCTGCAAGGCGAAGGCCGCCTGCTTGCCGCCCTTCACGTCGAGGCAGATCAGCGTCGATCCGCCCGTCATCTGCTTCTTGACGATGTCGGCCTGCGGGTGGTCGGCGCGGCCGGGATAGATGACGCGGGCGATTTCCGGCCGTCCTGCCAGGAAATCCGCGATCTTGGCCGCGCTTTCCGTCTGCTGGCGCACCCGAACCGGCAGCGTCTCCAGGCCCTTGAGCAGCGTCCAGGCGTTGAACGGCGACAGGCTCGGGCCGGTGTGGCGGAAATAGTCGTGCAAATTCTCGTCGATCCATTTCTTGTCCGACAGGATGATGCCGCCGAGACAGCGTCCCTGGCCGTCAATGTGCTTGGTCGCGGAGTAGACGACGATATGGGCGCCGAGCTGCAAGGGCTTCTGCTGCAAGGGCGTGGCAAAGACATTGTCGACGATCAGCCTGGCGCCGATCGAGGTGGCGAGCGCCGCCACCGCTGCGATGTCGACCACTTCCAGCGTCGGATTGGTCGGGCTTTCCAGGAAGAACAGTTTCGTGTTCGGCCGCACCGCCTTTTCCCAGTTGGCGATGTCGGTGCCGTCGACCAGCGTTGCCTCGATGCCGTATTTCGGCGCCAGCGTCTCCACCACCCAGCGGCAGGAGCCGAACAGCGCGCGCGCCGCAACGATATGGTCGCCGGCCTTGGCGCTGCACAGGAGCGCTGCCGTCACCGCAGCCATGCCGGACGCCGTGGCGCGCGCATCTTCGGCACCCTCCAGCGCGCACATGCGCTTTTCGAACATGTCGACGGTAGGGTTGGCATAGCGCGAATAGATGAAGCCCGGCTCCTCGCCCTTGAAACGGGCCTCGGCAGCCTGCGCCGTCTCGTAGACATAGCCTTGGGTGAGGTACATCGCTTCGGACGTCTCGCCGAACTGGGAACGCAGCGTTCCCCCGTGCACGAGTGCGGTCTGAGGTTTCCAGTTACGCTTCTTGGTGCTCATCGCTTTTGTTCCAGACACAAAAAAACCGGCCGCGAAAGTCGCAACCGGTCCATATGGCCTTGCGGCCCGACGGTCCTTTAGCGACTTGTTTAACGTGGCTGCAAGCCGACCGGCCAAATCACCACGGGATAACGACCCTTTAGACCTCACCTGCGCTTGCGTCAATTGCCGGCTTCATTAAGAGGTTTGTACCAGGCAGGTTCCGCAATAATATCCAGCGGTTTTGCGGCAAGAACCTGCCACAAAGAGACCGACCTTGGAGCGGAGCCAGCCTTTTGCGGCAGACAGGCATTCTTCCCGATCAGGACATTTCCGCGCTGTTTCAGTCCGGCGCGCTGAAGTCGCCGCGCGCGCTCGATGTCGACCAGGTGCAGCCGGCGAGCCTCGATCTCAGGCTCGGCGACAAGGCTTTTCGCGTGCGCGCCTCCTTCCTGCCGGGTCCCGATCATCTGGTGGCCGACAAGCTTCACCGGCTGAAATTGCATGAGTTCAGTCTCGCCGAGGGCGCGGTGCTGGAAACCGGCTGCGTCTACATCGTGCCGCTGCTCGAAAGCCTGGCGCTGCCCGCAAACGTGTCGGCCTCGGCCAACCCGAAGAGCTCGACCGGCCGGCTCGACATCTTCACCCGGGTGATGACCGATCGCGGCCATGAGTTCGACAAGATCGCCCCCGGCTATCACGGGCCGCTTTATCTCGAAGTCAGTCCGCGCACCTTCCCGATCGTCGTACGCGCCGGATCGAGGCTGTCGCAGATCCGCTTTCGCACCGGCAACGCGCTGTTGTCGGAGGCAGAACTGAACGAATTGCACCGCGCCGAGATGCTGGTGGCGACCGAGCCGCCCAACATTTCCGGCGGCGGCATTGCGCTGTCGATCGATCTTGACGGCGACCAGAACGGCCTGGTCGGCTATCGCGGCAAGCATCACACCGGCTTGGTCGATGTCGACAAGCGCGCCGCCCAGGATGCCGTCGATTTCTGGGAGCCGCTCTATAAGAGCGGCGCCGGCGAACTGGTGCTCGACCCGGACGAGTTCTACATCCTGGTCAGCCGCGAAGCCGTGCACGTGCCGCCGCTCTACGCCGCCGAGATGACGCCCTTCGATCCGCTGGTTGGCGAATTCCGTGTTCACTATGCCGGCTTCTTCGATCCGGGCTTCGGCCATTCGGCCTCAGGCGGCACCGGCAGCCGGGCGGTGCTCGAAGTGCGCAGCCACGAAGTGCCGTTCATCCTCGACCACGGCCAGATCGTCGGCCGGCTGGTCTACGAACACATGCTGAAGCGGCCGCAGGCGCTTTACGGCACCGATCTCGGCTCGAATTACCAGGCGCAAGGCCTCAAGCTCTCCAAGCATTTCCGCCCCGCCGGCTGAACCTTCGATCACCGTCAGGCAAAATACTTGCCTGCGCTGCCTCACCATGCTTGGCTGCCTTTCGGTGGCCGGCAAGAGAACGGCGCGCAAGGGGAACCAAAATGCAGATTTCAAGATGGATCATATCGGCAGCGGGCGCTGCCATGCTGGTGATATCGGCCGGCTCGCTGGCTGAGGCGCAGGAGAAATTGAAGATCGGCACCGAGGGCGCTTATCCGCCCTTCAACACCATCACCGCGGACGGCAAGATCGAGGGCTTCGACATCGACATTGCCAATGCGCTGTGTGCGCAGATGAAGGTCGAGTGCGAGATCGTCACCCAGGACTGGGACGGCATCATCCCGGCGATGCAGGCGAAAAAGTTCGACGCCATCATCGCCTCGATGAGCATCACCGAGGAGCGCAAGAAACAGGTCGCCTTCACCAACAAATACTACACGACGCCGCTGGCGCTGGTGGCGCCCAAGGACAGCGACCTCACTTCCACCGAACCGGCAGCCCTTGCCGGCAAGACGGTGGGCGCGCAGGCCTCGACCACCCAGGCCGACTATGCGCAGGACGCCTATGGCAAGGCCGGCGCCGAGGCGAAACTCTACCCCACCCAGGAAGAGGCGATCACCGACTTGCAGAACGGCCGTCTCGACGCCGTCATCTCCGACAAATTCGTGCTGATGGACTGGCTGAAGAAGGCGAGCGACGGCTGCTGCAAGCTTGTCGGTGACGTCAAGGGCACCGAGACGCAAGCCGGCATCGCTGTCCGCCTGGAGGACACGGCACTTCGCGACAAGCTCAACGGGGCGATAGACGCCATCGTCGCCGACGGCACTTACAAGAAGATCCAGGCCAAGTATTTCGACTTCGATATTTATTGACGGTGGGCGCTGCCAATCTCCCCCCTCAAGGAGGGAGATTACGCTCTCAAAGCGCCTTCACCGCCACCTTAACCGGCTGCTCAATCTCCAGCGGGTTGCGCAGCGGCAGGCCGAAATCCCCGGCCTCGATCTCGAACACGTCGCCAGCCTGAGTCTTGATGCCGTCGGCAAAGGACAGCGTCGCCGTGCCGAACATGTGCACATGCACGTCGCCCGGCTGGCGGAAGGCCGAATATTTGAAGTGATGATGTTCGAGATTGGCGATTGTGTGCGACATGTTCGCTTCGCCCGACAGGAACGGCTTTTCCCACAGCAAATTGCTGTCGCGATAGATTCGCGATGAGCCCCTGACGTCGGCCGGCAGGTCGCCGATCAGGATTTCCGGCCCGAACGAGGCGTTGCGCAGTTTGGAATGTGCCAGGAACAGATAGTTCACCCGCTCGGTAACATGATCGGAAAACTCGTTCGACAGCGTGAAGCCGACGCGGAACGGCGCGCCGTCGTCGCCGATGACATAGATGCCGGCGATTTCCGGCTCCTCGCCGGCGTCCTGCGCAAAGGCCGGCGACATCAGTGCGGCGCCCGGCGCCACCGCCATGGTGCCGTTGCCCTTGTAGAACCATTCCGGCTGCACGCCGGTCTGGCCCTTGGCCGGCTTGCCGCCTTCGAGCCCCATGCGGAACATCTTCATGGAATCGGTAAGCTGCTCCTCGCCGCCATCGCTGAGCTTCTTGTGCATGGAATCGCGCGTCGCCGCCGAGCCGAGATGGGTCAGGCCGGTGCCGGTCAGATGCAGATGCGCAGGATCGGGATGGTTGATCGGCGACACCAGCCGGCCCTTCTTGTAGACGGCGTCGAGGTCTATCGCTTCACCGAACCCCTTGCGCTCGATCAGCGCGGCGAGGCCCGTTCCGGTGCGCGCGGCTTCCATGGCCAGCGAATAGACGCTGCGGGCGCCGTTGATGATCCTGGTCTTGCCGCCGCCATTGCGGGCGACGACGCGGATGGTCTCGGCGTCGTCGAGGATCTGGGAGATTAGCATGATGAAATCCTCTCTCATGTGCCTTGGCCGGGTTGCCCCTTGGCAAACCTTGACCTGCGCGGCTCGGACCTCGCCGCGCCACGGGTTGAACTCTTCGTCCGGATTGCGCTCGCGAGCTCCATCCCTCGGGGGACTTCTTATGCCGACAACTTGCCGGCTGCGCCGCGACCGTATGCCTCCTGCTTGCCTCGCTGAAGCTTGTCAGGCCTTGTTCTTGTTGTAGACGTCGAAGATCACGGCGCCGAGCAGCACCAGGCCTTTGACCACCTGCTGCCAGTCGACATTGACGCCCATGATCGACATGCCGTTGTTCATCACGCCCATGATGAAGCCGCCGACGACCGCCCCGATAACCTGGCCGACGCCGCCCATCGCCGAGGCGCCGCCGATGAACACTGCGGCGATGACATCGAGCTCCGAGCCGAGACCCGCCGCCGGCACCGCCTGGCCGAGACGAGCCGCGATGATCAGGCCGCCAAGCGCCGACAGCACGCCCATATTGATAAACACCATCAGCGTCAGCCGCTCGGTGTTGATGCCCGACAGCTGCGCCGCCTTGGGATTGCCGCCCATGGCGTAGATGCGCCTCCCGATGGTCATGCGCTTGGTGACGAAGACGAACAGCGTGATCAGCACGCCCATGACCAGCAGCACCACGGGCAGGCCGCGGTAGCTGGCAAACTCATAGACCAGGAACAGCGCCAGCGCGCTGGCGACCAGCGTCTTGACGACGAACAGGGTGAAGGGCTCGGCCTCATAACCATGGCGTTCTCGTTTGCGCCGGGTGCGGACCCCGAAATAGGCATAGGCGAGCACGGCGATCAGCCCCAGCACGACCGTCGTCATGTGCAGGGTCACGCCGCTGCCCATGATGGTCTTGCCGGCTGCGTTCACGACCGGCGGGACGAGCGTCAGTGGGCCGATCACATCCGGGATGAAGCCGGAGCTGAGCATCTTGAAGTCGTCGGGAAGCGGACCCACCGACGAGCCGCCGCCAAGCAACGCCTGGCAAATGCCGCGGAAGATCAGCATGCCGGCCAGCGTGACAATGAAGCTCGGTATCCGGTGATAGGCGATCCAATACCCTTGCGCGGCGCCGATCAGGCCACCCGCGACCAGGCAGACGATCGAAACCACCAGCGGATTGCTCAGCGGTCCGAGTTGCCAGATGACCATCATGTTTGCCGCCAGCGCGCCAATGAAACCGGCGACCGATCCGACGCTGAGGTCGATATAGCCCGATACGATCACCAGCAGCATTCCCAGCGCCATCACGATGATGAAGGAGTTCTGCTGCACCAGATTGCTGAGGTTGACCGGCTTGAACAACGTCCCCGACGTGGTGAACTGGAAGAACAGCATGATGACGATCAGCGCTATGATCAGCCCGTATTCGCGCAAATTCGTCGCCAGCGCCGAGACGGCGATGCGCGGGCGCTGTTCGTCGGCGACGTTGCCCTGCGGGGCGGGGGCGCTTTCGGTGCTCATGCTGCTTTTCCTTCTCCCCGGACGATGGCGCGCATTATCTTTTCCTGGCTTGCTTCCGCCGCCGGCATTTCGCCCACCATGCGCCCTTCGTTCATGACGTAGATGCGGTCGGTAATCCCCAGCAATTCCGGCATTTCCGACGAGATGACCACGATCGCCTTACCCTCCGAGGCAAGGCGCGCGATGATCGTGTAGATTTCATATTTGGCGCCGACATCGATGCCGCGTGTCGGCTCGTCGAGGATCAGCACGTCAGGGTCGGCAAACAACCATTTCGACAGCACCACCTTCTGCTGGTTGCCGCCGGAAAGATTGCCGGTCATCTGATAGACGCTTGACGCACGGATATTGGTCTTCTTGCGATAGTCGTTGGCGACCGCAAGCTCGCGCATGTCGTCGATCACGCTGTGGCGCGACACGCCGTCGAGATTGGCCAGCGTAATGTTATGCTTGATATGGTCGATAAGGTTGAGGCCGTAGGTTTTGCGGTCCTCGGTGACATAGGCGATGCCGTGTTGGACCGCCTTGCTTACCGAGGAGACATCGACCGGCTTGCCCTTGAGCAGCACTTCGCCGGTGATGCGGCGGCCATAGGAGCGGCCGAACAGGCTCATGGCGAATTCGGTGCGGCCGGCGCCCATCAGCCCGGCGATGCCGACCACCTCGCCCTTGCGCACATTGATGTCGATGCCCTTGATCACCTGTCGCTCGGCATGGAGCGGGTGATAGACCGACCAGTTCTTCACCTCGAACACGACTTCGCCGATCTTGGGCTCGCGCGGCGGATAGCGGTCGTCTAGCGAACGGCCGACCATCGAGGTGATGATGCGGTCTTCGGAGATATCCTTCTTGGCCAGCGTCTCGATGGTGCGCCCGTCACGGATGACGGTTACCTTGTCGGCGACCCGGTTGATCTCGTTGAGTTTGTGCGAGATCAGGATCGAGGTCATGCCTTGGCGCTTGAATTCGAGCAGAAGATCGAGCAGCGCCTGGCTGTCTTTCTCGCTGAGCGACGCGGTCGGCTCGTCGAGGATCAAAAGCTTGACGTCCTTGCTCAGCGCCTTGGCGATCTCGACCAGCTGCTGCTTGCCGACGCCGATATTGGTGATCAGTGTCTTGGGGTCCTCCTTGAGGCCCACCTTCTTCAACAGGGCAGCGGTGCGCGCCTCGTTGGCATCCCAGTCGATGACGCCGTATCGGGCGTTTTCGTTGCCGAGGAAGATATTTTCGGTGATCGACAGCATCGGCACCAGCGCTAGCTCCTGGTGGATGATGACGATGCCCTTGTGTTCGCTGTCATGGATACCTTTGAACTGGCATTCCTGACCCTGAAAAATGATCTGGCCGTCATAGGTGCCGGCGGGATAGACGCCCGACAGGACCTTCATCAGCGTCGACTTGCCGGCGCCGTTCTCGCCAACCACGGCGTGGATCTCGCCTTCTTCGACGCTGAGGTTGACGTTCGACAGCGCCTTCACGCCGGGGAACGTCTTGGTGATGTCGCGCATCTCCAAAATCGTCGTCATCAGGGCAAGCTCCTCCTGTTGCATGTCGCTCCAAAGTGCTTGCGGTTTGAGACAACGACATGCACGCAAACTAAGTCCGGTAGAAACAATACCGGGGTCGCTTGTGAACGGACAGGGGTCCTGCGTCGCGCAGGACCCCTGTCTTTATAAACGGATTACTTCAGTTCGTCGGCCTTGATGTAGCCGGAGTCGACGACCAGTGCCTGGTAGTTCGACTTGTCGACCTCATGCGGCGTCAAAAGGATCGAGGGGACGACCTTGACGTCGTTGTTGTAGGTCTTTTCATCGAGGCCGTCCGGCTTGCCGCCCGAGAGCACCTTGTCGACGAGTTCGACGGTGGCCTTGGCCAGTTCGCGGGTGTCCTTGAACACGGTCGAGTATTGCTCGCCCGTGATGATCAGCTTGACCGAAGCAGTCTCGGCGTCCTGGCCGGTCACGATCGGCCACGGCTGGGCGTCGGTGCCGTAACCCACAGCGCGCAGCGAAGCGGTGATGCCGCGCGACAGGCCGTCATAGGGCGAAAGAACGCCATCGACGCGGCTGCCGTCCGAGTAGTTGGCCGACAGCAGGTTGTCCATGCGCGCCTGGGCGGTGGCGGCGAGCCAGCGCAGCGTGCCGACCTTGTCCATGCCGGTCTGGCCGGACTTGATCTTGATCGAGCCGTCATCGATCAGCGGCTGCAGCACCGAGATTGCGCCGTTGTAGAAGAAGAAGGCGTTGTTGTCGTCCGGCGAGCCGCCGAACAGTTCGACGTTCCACGGCTTGGTGTTCGGGAAGCGCTCCTTGAGGCCCTTGACCAGCGAGTTCGCCTGGATCACGCCGACGCCGAAATTGTCGAAGGTGGTGTAGTAATCGACATTGGCGGTCTTCTTGATCAGGCGGTCATAGGCGACGACGACGACGCCGGCGTCAGCGGCCTTCTGCAGCGCGTCCGACAGGGTCGTGCCGTCGATCGAAGCGATGATCAGCGCCTTCGGGCCCTTGGTGATTTCGTTTTCCAGCTGGCTGAGCTGGTTGGGGATGTCGTCCTGAGCGTACTGCAGGTCGACCGTGTAGCCGAGAGCTTCGAGCTGGGACTTGACGGCATCGCCGTCATTGATCCAGCGCTGCGAGGTCTTGGTCGGCATCAGCACGCCGACAAGACCCTTGTCGGCTGCATGCGCCGAGTAGGTCATGGCAGCGATGCCAAGGGCCGCGACGGCGGCCAGTGTCTTGATGATTTTCACGTAAAACTCTCCCTGGTTGATGGACGCGACACCTCGGGGCTTCGCGGGCCGCGCAGTCGGGCGGATGCGCCAAAGCGCCGCCGCCGTCATAATCGATCTCCGGTATCCTCCCAATCGGCCCTCAGATTTAAATCGATACGATTTTGCTCGTCATCGACCGTCAAGTCTTGAGGACGCGCGAAAGTGTGACCCTTTGCCATAACTGTCAAATGCGATCTTCGGTGGTTGCTATACCAAAACCGGTATATGACTAAACCGGGCTGGAACAGTGGCGGAAGCGGGAAAAGGCATGGCGGCTTTACGAGGTCCTCAGGGAATTTCAAGCGGTTACGATGAATTGCCGGGCGATGGCGAGACACTTCTGCGTAGCGGCTTGAGCCTGCGTCACATGCGCATGATCGCAGCACTCGACGATCACGGTCGGGTGAGTGCTGCCGCCCAGGTGATGAACATCTCGCAGCCGGCGGCCTCGCGCATGATTTCCGAGATGGAAGCGGTGCTCGAGGTGAAGCTCTGCGAAAGGCTGCCGCGCGGCATCACACTCACCCCTTACGGCAAGGCGCTGGCCCGGCGCGCGCGCTCGATCCTGCTCGAAATGCGCGAGGCCGACCGCGAAATATCGGAGCTCAAGGCCGGCAAGGGCGGCTCGGTGTTCCTTGGCGCGGTGACGGCGCCGGCGATCGAACTGGCGGTCCCGGCGATCCGCGAGATACGCCGCCTCTATCCGCGCATCGAGATTACCATGCAGGTCGAGACGTCGAATGTGCTGGCGCGCGAACTGATCGCCACGCGCCATGATTTCATCATCGCCCGTGTCCCCGAAGACCTCAATCCGCGCCTGTTCGAATCGCGCGTCATCGGCGTCGAGAAGGCCTGCCTGATCGTGCGCCGAGGCCACCCGCTGAGCAACGGCCATCCTCTAAACAATGGGAAGGCGGTGAGGCTGGAGGACACCGCCGCCTTCGACTGGGTGTTCCAGTCGGGCGGGTCGCCGCTGCGCCAGGCGATGGAGAGCAATTTCCTGAACCGCAACATCGCCCTGCCGGACCGCATCCTCAACACCTCGTCGCTGCTGCTCACACTGGTCATGGTGGCGCAGTCCGACGCCATCGCCCCGGTGTCGATCCAGGTGGCAAAATTCATCCAGAACCCCGACGGTCTCGCCGGCGCCATCGATGTCGTCCAGACCGAGTTCGACATCGAGGTCCGCCCCTACAGCCTGATCACGGTGAAGAACCGCGTGCTGTCGCCGGCAGCCAAGATGCTGCACGATTTTATCTTGCGGGAAGTGGGATAGGAACTGGAGCGGGTAGAGGGAATCGAACCCTCGCGTTCAGCTTGGGAAGCTGACAAGCTACCATTACATCATACCCGCGTCGGCCTCTCGATATCATGATGGGCGTGCTTCGGGCAATCGCCCTTGGACAGCTGTTCGGAAACGGCTGTTGGAAACCCGACCGATTGCGCCGTCCGCCCGCCTTGATGCGGGCGCAGCAAGTGCGTATTCGTGGGTTTGTACCCCGAATCCGGGCACACCAATCTGGAGGCAGGCCCCTTGTCCACAGTGACGCGCTTTCTCGGTGACTCGCCCGTCAGGGTGATCGTCAAGCTGCTGGTCGTGTCGTTCCTGGTCGGCCTGGTCATGAATGCGTTCGGCTGGACGCCGATGGACGTCTTCTACCGCATCCAGGGTTTCTTCATCGATCTTTGGAACCTCGGCTTCAACGCGGTCTATCGCTTCTTGGGCTATATCCTGCTCGGCGCCGCGATCGTCGTGCCGGTGTTCATCCTGCTCAGGCTCGCGAACTACCGGAAGTGAAGCGGACCACGATCCCGAAAAGTGGAAACCGGTTTTCGGAAAAGATTGTGCTCAAACCAAAGGCCACTCAGGCAAAGTCCGACGCCACCTCGAACAGGATGGCGTGGCGCGCCGCGAGCGCTGCGACATCGGTCGAATAGCCGCCGCCGATGACACCGCAGACCGGGATGCCCAGCGCGCGGAAATGACCGATCACCATGGCGTCGCGGGCACGCACGCCGTCATCGCTGAGCGATAGCCGGCCGAGCCGGTCCTCGGCATGCACGTCGACACCGGCATTGTAGAAGACGATGTCCCAGTGCGCCTTGGCCGAGAGCTCCGGCAGGAGGACACCCAGCCGTTCGAGATAGGCGCCATCGCCGGTGCCGTCCGGCAGGGCAACGTCGAGATCGGAGGCAATCTTGCGCACCGGATAATTGCGCTCGCCATGCATGGAAAAGGTGAACGCGCGTGGCTCGTCTTTCAGGATGTCCGCGGTGCCGTCGCCCTGATGCACATCGAGATCGACGATCAGGATGTTTTTCACCGCGTCTTCGGCTAGCAGCACCAGCGAAGCGACGGCAACATCGTTGAAGGTGCAGAAGCCCGCGCCTTGCGCGCGCCGCGCATGGTGGCTGCCGCCGGCGCTGTTGCAGGCAATGCCATCGATAAGCGCCAGTCGCGCCGCCAGCACCGTGCCGCCGGCGGCGAGTTGCGCCCTGAGCGAAACGCGCGGTCCCACGGGAAAGCCGATCTCGCGCTCGATCTTTTCAGGCACTGAACACGTGATGACCTGGTCGACATAATCAGCCGCATGGGCGAGCTTCAGCCAGGAGGCCGGCGCCGGCTCGGGCATCGACAGCGCCCCCGCATGGATCAGACCCCTGATATGCAAGGCCTGCATCAGCAGCGGATATTTGCTCATCGGAAAGCGATGATTGACGGCGAAGCCGGCATCGTAGTCGGGATGATGGACGATCTGCAGGGGCATGGCTAAAGCAATTCCAGGAAAAGTGTGCAGCGGTTTTCCCGGGAGAAGCGCGTAGCGCTTCCCCTTGGGAATTGCTTAAAACCAGTACTCGGATCCGGCGGGCTCGCGCCAGAAGAACATTTCGGTTGGCCGTCACGGCAAGAGTGATTGCGCGGTGGCCGGAAAATGGGGCACATCGGCTGTTCGATCAAGCCGCAATCAGCAAGGCAGCAGTCCCCTGGACACGGGTGCAATCCCAGCCGACGCGAGACCCTTCGCCGTCACCAACCGTTCGGTGCTCGCCATCGCCGTGCCGATGACGCTCGCCTATCTGACGACGCCGCTGCTCGGCATCGTCGACACGGCGGTGGTCGGGCAGTTCGGCGATGCCGCCCTGCTCGGCGGCCTGGCGGCCGGGGCGCTGGTCTTCGACGTGGTCTTCAGCACCTTCAATTTCCTGCGCTCCGGTACCACCGGCCTCGTCGCCCAGGCGTTTGGGCGCGGCGACGAGCTGGAGGAGCAGGCGGTGTTCTGGCGCGCCGTGCTGATCGCGGTCGCCGCCGGCATCGTGCTTGTCGTCCTTGCGCCGCTGATTGCCATCGCCGGCCAGAAATTCATCGGCGGCGAAGCGCGCGTCGGCGAGGCGATGGGCGTCTATATCCACATCAGAATGCTCGCCGCCCCCTTCACGCTGATCAACTACGCCATCCTCGGCTATGTCCTTGGACGCGGCGAGGGCGGGCTTGGGCTGATGCTGCAGGCGGTGCTCAACGGCATCAACATCGTGCTTTGCATCCTGCTCGGCCTGAAGCTTGGCTGGGGCGTCGCCGGCGTGGCCTGGGCGACCGTCACCGGCGAATGTCTGGCCATGCTGCTGGGTCTCGCCATCGTTGTCTGGCGCTTCCGGGCCGCACCCCGCCTGCCGCGGCATCGCCTGCTCGACATGCCCGCTTTCCTGCGCATGCTGTCGCTCAACCGCGATATCATGATCCGCTCGTTCTCGCTGCTCGCCGCTTTCGCGCTGTTCACCCGCCAGGGCGCGCAGTTCGGCACGCTGACGCTGGCCGCCAATGCCGTGCTGATGAACTTCTTCCTCGTCGCCGGCTATTTTCTCGACGGTTTCGCCACCGCGGCCGAACAGTTGGCGGGACGCGCGATCGGCGCACGTGCCGAGACGGCGTTCCGCCGGGCGGTACGTCTGACCTTATTCTGGGGGTTCGGCCTCGCCGGAACCGCCACGCTGATCTTCTGGCTCAGCGGCGCCGGCCTGATTTCGTTGATCACCACGTCGCCGGATGTTCGTGCTGTTGCCGACATCTATCTGCCGTGGGCGGCACTGACACCGCTGAGCGGCGTGCTGGCCTTCCAGATGGACGGCGTCTTCATCGGCGCTACCTGGTCGCGCGAGATGCGCAACATGATGCTGGTGTCGTTCCTGGCCTTCAGCGCCGCATTGTTCAGCTTGGCGCCGTCTCTCGGCAATCACGGCCTGTGGGCGGCGCTGCACGTCTTCCTGCTGGTGCGCGGCTTCAGCCTGCTGGCCATCCTGCGGCTCCGGTTGCGCACGGCGTTTTAGAGCGGCCTGGCAGCCCACTGATCGAGCCGGCTGTCGCGCAGTTCGCGCAATGATTTCAGCCGCTCCTTGTCGGCAAATCGCACCATCCCGGCAAGGATGCGCCCCGGCAGCGCCGGCCCGGCATAGATCATGCCGGTGTAGAGCTGGACGAGATCGGCGCCGGCGCGGATTTTCTCCAGCGCGTTCTCGGCCGAATCGACGCCGCCGACGCCGATAATGGCGCGCTCCGGCCCGAGCAATTTGCGCATCTTGGCCAGCACGATGGTCGAACGCTCGAACAGCGGTTTGCCGGAGAGCCCGCCGGTCTCGCTGGTGGCGCTACGCAATCCGGTTCGCGCCAGCGTCGTGTTGGAGACGATGACGCCGTCAATCTGCTTCTCGCTGACTTCGGCGGCGATGTCTTCAAGCTCGGCCTCGACCAGATCGGGCGCGATCTTGAGGAAGAGGGGCGGCTGCGCCGAAGCTGCTGCACGCACCGACATGACCCGAGACAACAGTTCGCCGAGCTGTTCGCGCGCCTGCATGGTGCGCAGGCCGGGCGTGTTGGGCGACGAGATGTTGACGGTGAGATAGCTGGCGTATTTCGCAAAACGGGAAACGCCCAACTCATAGTCACGGACACGATCGGCGCTGTCCTTGTTGGCGCCGATGTTGACGCCGACAATGCCGCCGCGTCCCTGGCGCGCGGCAAGGCGTTTTTCCGCCGCCTCGTGGCCCTCATTGTTGAAGCCCAGGCGGTTGATCACCGCATCATCCTCAGTCAGCCGGAAAATGCGCGGCTTCGGATTGCCGGCCTGCGGCAGCGGCGTCACGGTGCCGACTTCGGCAAAGCCGAAGCCGAGGCCAAGCAGCGCGTCGGGCACCTCGGCGTTCTTGTCGTAGCCTGCGGCCATGCCGAGCGGATTGGGGAAGGCGATGCCACAGAGGCTGAGCTTCAACCTGTCGTCGCGCACCGTCCGCGCGCCGACCGGCAGACCGCATCGCAGCGCCGCGATCGACATGCCATGCGCCGTTTCCGGATCGAAGGTGAACAGCAGTTTCTGGCCGATGCGATCGAACACGATCATTCGGCCTCCAGCGCCGGGAATTGATAGGCGCCGTCGGCCCCGAGCGGCAGTGGCCGCACCCACAGCACGGCGCTCATATCGAGCACGCCATAGAGATGCGGGAACAGCGCGCCGCCCCGCGAGACCTCGTATTTCAGCGCGTCACCGAGCAGCGCCCCGTCGATGGCGATCAGCAGCAAATCCATCTGGCCGGCGAAATGCTTCGCCGCCGTCTCCCTGACCTGATCAGCGGTGGAGAAATGGATGAAGCCGTCGGCGATATCGATCGGAGCGCCGGTGAAACGGCCGTTTTTCTCGGCCTCGCGCCAAAGCGCTTCGGGCGCGATCTTGTAGATAATCTGAGACATGGTTGCGCTATAATCCGAACCGATCATGCGGGGAAGGGCAACTCGTCCGCATTTACGGCGCAAAGCTGTGATAGGTTGCGCATACTGGCTCGTGGAGGATGGAACATGCGTCTGCAGCATATACTGATCCCCGCCGCACTGGTCTCGCTGGTTGCGGCATCGGCCTGGTCCGAAGAGACCGACCGCTACCGGCTGGAAAAATCCGCCAACGGTTATGTCCGCATGGACACCCGGACCGGCGCCATGTCGATCTGCGAGGAGCGCTCCGGCCAGCTCGTCTGCAAGATGGCCGCCGACGAACGCGCCGCCTTCCAGGACGAAGTCGACCGTTTGCAGGCCTCGATGAAAGCAATGGACGAACGCGTCGCCAAGCTCGAGAACTCGCTGTCCGCCCGCCTCGAATCGAAGCTGCCGAGCGAGGAGGATTTCGACAAGACGATGAGCTATATGGAGCGCATGCTGCGCGGCTTCATGGGCATCGTCAAGGAAATGGACAAGGATGACGGCGCCAATCTCAATTCGCAAAAGACCTGAACTGCCCGGCGGGGAATGCCCCGTCCGGCCATTGCCGCATGAAGACAAAGCGCTTCGCCGCATAATCGTCCGGTCCCGTAAAAGCCGATAATCAATAAGGGATTTGGGGAGGAACATTTGCCGTCGGGTTACACCTTCGTCATCGCCGACGACCATCCGCTGTTCCGCGGCGCCTTGAAAGAGGCGCTTGCCGGCGTCGGCGATGTCGCCGCCATTCACGAGGCCGGTGATTTCGAAAGTGCCAAGGCCCTGGTCGTGGCCAATGAGGATGTCGACCTGGTGCTGCTCGACCTGTCGATGCCGGGCGCCAGCGGCCTGTCCGGTCTGATCGCGCTGCGCGGCATCCACCCGGCGGTGCCGCTGGTGGTGGTGTCGGCGCATGACGACCCGGTGACCATCCGGCGCGCGCTCGATCTCGGCGCATCCGGCTTCATCTCCAAATCGGCCAGCATGGAGGAGATCCGCGGCGCCGTGCAGACGGTGCTGGCCGGCGATATCGCCGCGCCCGTCGGCATCGACCTCGGCGTCGAGCGCGACCCCGAAATATCCGACCTGATCAAGCGGCTGCAGGCGCTGACGCCGCAGCAGACGCGTGTCCTCGGCATGCTGGCCGAAGGCCTGCTCAACAAGCAGATCGCCTACGAACTCAGCGTCTCCGAAGCGACGGTCAAGGCGCATGTCTCGGCCATCCTGCAGAAACTCGGCGTCGACAGCCGCACCCAGGCGGTGATCCAGCTGTCCAAGATCGGCAGCGATCCGTTGCAGCCAGCAGGCTAAAGCTATTCCAGGAAAAGTGCGTAGCGCTTTCCCTTGGGAATTGCGCAAAAACAAAGAGATAGGACTCTACTCGGCCGCCGACGCCAGCGGTCTGACCCTGGCCATCATCGAGCGTAGCACGGCCGGCTTCAGCGGCTTGTTGATCACCGGCACGTCAATGGCGGCGGCAGCGGCACGGACCTCGGTGGAGCGGTCGGCGGTGACCAGCACGGCCGGCAGGTCCGAACCATGGATGTCACGCAGGCGCGCGATGATGTCGAGGCCGCTTCTGCCATCGAGATGATAGTCGGCAAGCACGATGTCGGGACGATCGGCCCTGCCAAAATCCTCCGAACCCGAAAACGTGCCGACGCTGCAGCCCCAGCCTTCGAGCAAAAGCCGCATGCCATCGAGAATGCGAGGGTCGTTGTCGATGCACATGACGCGCAGGCCGGCCAGCGAATTCGCGGTGCGGGCAGGCGCCTTCGGCTCGACCTCGCGCCGCGGCGCCTCAACCGCCGCAACCGGCAGGATAACGGAAAAGCGCGTACCCTTGCCCGGGTTGGAAAAGATCTGGATCTCGAGCCGCAGTACCCGCGCGATGCGGTCGACGATGGACAGGCCAAGGCCGAGACCTTCGGCTTCGCGCACGCCTTCGTCCAGCCGGGTGAACTCGTTGAAGACCGTGTTCAGCTTGTCGCCGGCAATGCCGATGCCAGTGTCGATCACCTGGATTTCGGCGAGTTCGCCGCGCCGTCGCACGCCGACCAGGATGCGGCCATGGGGGGTGTATTTGATGGCGTTGGAGACCAGATTCTGGATCAGCCGGCGCAGTAGGTTGCGGTCCGTCATCACGCTGAGCGACGAGGCTATGATCGTCAGATCGAGTTTCTTTTCGGCGGCGAGCGGCTGAAAATCATTGCCGATCTGGCGCAGCAGCCCGTCCAGGCGGAAGGCGCTGTCGTCCGGTTTCATCGCGCCGGCGTCGAGGCGGGAAATGTCGAGCACGGCGCCCAGGATCGTCTCGACCGATTCCAGCGAGGATTCGATGTTGATAGCGGCCTTGCCGGCCGGGCCCTTGCCGGCCTTTTCGATCAGCGACGAGCAGTAGAGCCGGGCGGCGTTCAGCGGCTGCAGGATGTCGTGGCCGGCGGCGGCGAGGAAGCGCGTCTTGCCCAGATTGGCCTCCTCGGCCAGCATCTGCGCCTGCGCCAGCTCCTCATTGACCCTAGTCAGTTCGATGGTACGCGTCTTGACCCGCTGCTCCAGCGATTCATTGGCCCGCTTCAGCGCCAAATCCTGTTCGACGCGTCCTGATATGTCGGCATAGGTGGCAACGATGCCACCGTCCGGCATCGGGTTGGAACGCAGTTCGAGGATTCGGCCACTGGTCGTCAACTCCATCTGCCATGGGCTGACGAAGCTGGTCAGCCGGTTGAGCATCGCCACGCGCTGGTCGGCCGGAATATCGCCGCGCTCGGCGAGGTGGCGCAGGATGCGGTCGAGCGAGACGCCGACCTGGCCCATCTCGTCGGGCAGGTCGAACAGCGCGCGATATTGTCTGTTCCAGCAGATCAGACGAAAATCGCGGTCGAATACGGTGATGCCCTGCTCCATCTGGTCGAGCGCGATCTGCAGCAGGTCGCGATTGTGCTGCAGCGCTTCGGTGGCGTCGTCGAGCAGGCGAAAGGCGTCCTTGGACTCGCGGTCGTTGCGGCGAAACAGCAGCGACAGGATCAGCCGCGCCGAAGACGAGCCGACCGCGCTCGCCAGCAGCTGCTCGGAAAAGCGGATGACATCCATGCTGGCCTGCTCATTGCCGTGCAGCGAGACGCCATTGCTTTTCTCGAAGGATTGGAAGGAGCGCTCGGTGCGCTCGACGCCGAGGTAGCGCGAGATGGTGTCCTTCAGCACGTTGACGGTGATGGCGGTGCGGAAGCGGCGCAGGCTGGGCATCGGGCCGGATTCGCGCGGCACGAAGATCGACGCCTGGATCCGCTCCAGCGGCACTGACGCGCGCGACAGCGAGCCGAGCACGAAGAACAGCGTGTTGACCGACAGGCTCCAGAGCACGCCGTGGTTCAACGGTTCGGCGACGGTGCCGAACAGAGCCTGCGGCCGCAGCGCCTCGAAACCGAACAACCCCTGCACGACGATGTCCGCGTCGGCTGCCGAGAGCGACGGCAAAAGCAGCGTATAGCCCCAGACGAGGATGCCGGCGACCATGCCAAGGGCCGCGCCGCGGCCATTGGCGCCGCGCCAGATCAGCCCGCCGATCAGCGCCGGCGCGAATTGGGCGATTGCCGCGAACGACATCAGGCCGATCGACGACAGCCGCGCCGAGTTGGTGCTTTCGCGGTAGTAGAGGAAGGCGATGAACAACAGGATGAAGATGGCGCCGCGCCGCACGTTGAGGATCAGCGTCGACCAATCCTCATTCTCAGAGGTCGTGGTCTTGAGCAGGCGGCGCACGAACAGCGGGATGACGAGGTCGTTGGAGATCATGATCGACAGCGCCACGCTTTCGACGATCACCATGGCGGTCGCCGCCGACAGCCCACCGATGAAGGCGGCCATGGCGAGGAAGTCATGGCCGCCGAACAAGGGCAGCGCCAGCACATAGAGGTCACTGGTGGTTTTGGCGCCGACCAGCGCCAGGCCGGCGAAGGCGATCGGCAGCACGAACAGGTTTATCGCCACGAGATAGAGCGGAAACACCCAGGTCGCGGTGCGCAGTTCGGCCTCGCCGCGGTTCTCGACGATGGTGACGTAGAACTGGCGCGGCAGCATGATGATGGCAAAGCCGCTCAGGCAAGTCAGCACCAGCCAGGTGGCGAGCGAGGTGTTGTAGCCCATGGCTTGCCGCACCTGGCTGTTTTCGGCCAGCTTGTCGATCATGTCGCCCGGGCCACCGAAGATCAGGAAGGTGACCATCAGGCCGATCGCCAGGAAGGCGGCGAGCTTGACCACGGTTTCGACCGCCACCGCCAGCACCAGCCCGTCCTGGTGCTCGGTGGCGTCGGCATGGCGGGTGCCGAACAGCACCGCAAACAGCGCCAAGAGCATGGCCACCACCAGCGAGATGTCGCTGACGAAGGGATCGAAGGAGGGCGGCGATCCCGTATAATGCTCGACCATCAGGCCGACCGAACCGGAGATCGCCTTCAATTGCAGTGCGATATAGGGCACCGCGCCGATGGTGGCGATCAGCGTGGCGATCGCCGAGACGGCAAAGCTCTTGCCGTAGCGCGCGCCGAGGAAGTCGGCGATCGAGGTGATCTTCTCGCTCTTGGCCAGCCGCACGATGCGATTGAGCAGCGGAAAGCCGAACACGAACACCAGCACCGGCCCGGTGTAGATGCCCAAAAATTCGAGGCCGCGCTCGGACGACAGGCCGACCGAGCCGAAGAAGGTCCAGGAGGTGCAGTAGATGGCGAGGCTGAGCGCATAGATGAAGGGCCGGGCGCGGCCGGGTCCCAGCGCCGTTGAACGCCGGTCGCCGAGGCTGGCGATGACGAACAGCAGCGTTACATAGGCGACCGCAATGATGACGATGAACCAGCCCTGCACGGCCCGAAAATCCTCCTCGGCCAGCTTTCACCCCGGCCTGCCCAGAGGCAATCACAGCTCTAAGGTCAAGTCCATCGCGGCTTTCCGGCGCATGGCCGCGACGCCGCCCTGTCGAACCGTGACCCAAGGTAAGGAGAAAGCGGTGTTTTCCAGCTTTTGCTTCTGTTGCAACCGCAGGTTTTTGTTATGGTGCGCACGGGCCGACGCCGGAGGGACGGCGGCAGCGCGGTCCGTCATGACAAGGAGGGTCGAATGCTGAAAGAATTCCAGGAATTCATTTCCAAAGGAAATGTGATGGACCTTGCGGTCGGCGTCATCATCGGCGCGGCCTTCAGCAAGATCGTCGATTCTCTTGTCAATGACATCATCATGCCTTTCATCGGCGCACTTGGTGGCGTCGACTTTTCCAACTACTTCATAGGCCTCTCATCAACAGTGCATTCGACCAATCTTGCCGACGCGCGCAAGGAAGGCGCGGTGTTCGCCTACGGCAATTTTATCACCGTGGCGCTGAATTTCGTCATCCTGGCTTTCATCATCTTCCTTATGGTCAAGGCCGTGAACAACATGCGCAAGCGGCTCGAGCGCGAGAAGCCGGCCGCACCTGCGGCTCCGCCGCCGGCTGACGTCGCACTGCTCACCGAAATTCGCGATCTCCTCGCCAGGAAATAGACAAGGCCAGATTTCTGGACCAAAACCCCGGTCGTTCGCGGCCGGGGTTTTCTGTTGCCGCATCTGCTAAGAGCATCCGCCAATGCATGTCGCCCATAAGTGCGCAGCGGTTCTGGATAATGACATGCATCAAAGCAGACATCAAAACGGACCTGTCATGACCCTGATCGATAGCTTGCGCGCCGAAGCGGTGGCCGCCCCCGAAAGCGGCATTGTCGCCGTCGTCAATTACGGCCGTACGCGCGAGGGCATGATCCCGCTCTGGGCCGGTGAAGGCGATTTGCCGACGCCCGCCTTCATTTCGGAAGCCGCCGCCAAGGGGCTCGCCAATGGCGAGACCTTCTATACCTGGCAGAAAGGCATTCCGGAGCTGAGGCAAGCGCTTTCTCGCTACTATGCCAGGCATTTCGGCAAGAGCTTCGCCGAAGAGGAATTCATCGCCACCGGTTCCGGCATGCATGCCATTCAGTTGGCATTAGCAGCGGTCGCCGGCAGCGGCGACGAGGTGGTCTATCTCTCCCCGGCCTGGCCGAATTTCGCCGCCGCCGCCGGTATTTCCGGCGCTACCCCGGTTGCGGTCGCGCTCGACCAGTCCGGCAATGGCTGGTCCTGCGATGTCGACAAGATTGCAGCCGCGGTCACGCCGCGCACCAAGGCGCTGTTCGTCAACACGCCATCGAACCCGACCGGCTGGACGGCCGATAAGGAAACACTGCAGGCGATCCTGAATCTCGCCCGCGAAAAGGGCCTGTGGATCATCGCCGACGAGATCTATTCGCTGTTCCACTACGGCCACGGCCGTGCGCCGTCCTTCCTCGACATTTCGACCGCGGAAGACCGCATCCTGTTCGTCAACTCCTTTTCCAAGAACTGGGCGATGACCGGCTGGCGCGTCGGCTGGATCAAGACCCATCCCGAGCTGCAGCAGGTGTTCGAGAACCTGATCCAGTATTCGACCTCAGGCGTCGCCCAGTTCATGCAGCGCGGCGCCGTCGCGGCGCTGGACCACGGTGATGCCTTCATCGTCGAGCAGGTGGAGCGCGCCAGGAAAGCGCGCGACCTGGTCTGCGATATTCTCGGCGCAACCGGCAAAGCGCGCTTCACCGTGCCGCAAGGCGCGTTCTATTTGTTTTTCACGGTCGACGGCATCACCGATCCGCGCCGGGCTGCTTTCGACATCGTCGACAAGGCCAATGTCGGCCTGGCGCCGGGCACCGCCTTCGGCCCTGGCGGAGAGGCGTTTTTGCGCCTGTGCTTCCACCGCCGCCTCGACCAGCTCGAGGAAGCGGCACATCGCTTGGCGGGATGGATGAGGACGGTTTGAGATAAATGGCCGGCGGCTTCAGCCGCCCGACTTCGGCACCAGCAGCGGCACAATCCGGTCGCTCTTGGCGACAGTGGGCCGCCCTGCGGAGCCATAGGGAATGCCCAGCGCATCCCATGTCTCGACCAGCGCGTCCTGCAGTCCCGCAATCAGCGCATCGGTATGGAACGGCGTCGGCGTGATGCGCAGCCGCTCGGTGCCGCGCGGCACGGTCGGATAGTTGATCGGCTGGATGTAGATGCCGTGCACGCCGAGCAGACGGTCGCTGGCCATCTTGCAGAGTTCGGGGTCACCGACCAGCACCGGCACGATATGGGTCGGCGATTCCATCACCGGCAGGCCAGCTGCAGACAGAACCTCCTTGGTCCGCGACGCCTGGCGCTGTTGCGCATCGCGCTCGGCCTGCGAGCGCTTGAGGTGGCGGATGGACGTGGTGGCGGCGGCGGCGATGGCCGGCGGCAGCGCCGTGGTGAAGATGAAGCCCGGCGCATAGGAGCGCACCGCGTCGATGACTGCGCTGTTGCCGGCGATATAGCCGCCCAGCGTGCCGAACGCCTTGGCCAGCGTGCCTTCGATGATGTCGATGCGGTCGGCCAGCCCCTCGCGCTCGGTGATGCCGCCGCCGCGCGGTCCGTACATGCCGACGGCATGGACCTCGTCAATATAGGTCATGGCGTTGTAGCGTTCGGCCAGTTCGACGATCTGCTTGATCGGCGCGATGTCGCCATCCATCGAATAGACGCTCTCGAACACGATCAGCTTGGCGCGTTCGCGGCCCGCCACCTGCAACAGGCTTTCGAGATGCGCGACGTCGTTGTGGCGGAAAATCTTCTTTTCGGCGCCCGAGCGCCGTACGCCCTCGATCATCGAGGCATGGTTCAACTCGTCTGAAATGATCAGGCAGTTGGGCAAAAGCCGCGCAATGGTCGAAATCGAGGCCTCGTTGGAGACGAAGCCGGAGGTGAAGACGAGCGCGGCTTCCTTGTCGTGCAGGTCGGCCAGTTCCAGCTCGAGCTCGACCAACGGGTTCGAGGTGCCGGAAATGTTGCGGGTGCCGCCGGCGCCCGAACCCATCTTGCCGGCCGCGTTCTGGAAAGCGGCGATGACATCGGGGTTCTGGCCCATGCCGAGATAGTCGTTGGAGCACCAGACGGTGATTTCCTCGGCGCGGCCGTTGGAACGCCAGATAGCGCGCGGAAACTTGCCGACAATGCGCTCGAGATCGGCGAAAACCCGGTAGCGCCGCTCGGCGTGGAGCTGATCGATCGCTTCCTCGAAGAACCGCTGATAGTTCATGTCGCCTTCCCAGTTTTGCGCGGGATCATAATCGTTGGCCCATTCGTCGTCCACCGGGCCGTTTTGGTCAAAATGCCACGCCCCAAGCCTGTTCCTAACGATGCCGGATCGTGGCCTATTCCCTTGATGTGGATCAATTTTGTTTCCGTACGATGCCACAGGCCGGTGAGACTGTTACGGATTTAACATTCAGGCGTTTCTAATGGCCTTGCCGCAGGCTTTCCAGTAAGGCGGTGATTGAGACGGTTTCCGATAAATCATGAGTAAAAGAGGACACGGATGACGGTTTTGGTAACGGGCGGCGCCGGTTATATCGGCAGCCACATGGTCTGGGAACTGCTGGATGCCGGCGAGAGCGTCGTCGTTCTCGACCGCCTTTCCACGGGCTTCGAATGGGCGGTGGCGCCGGAGGCCAAGCTGGTCGTCGGCGATGTCGCCGATAGGGAATTGGTCGGCCAGATCATCCGGGATAACAAGGTCGACGCGATCATCCACTTCGCCGGTTCCATCGTGGTGCCGGAATCGGTTGCCGATCCGCTCGCCTATTACGAGAACAACACCTCCAAGACCCGCACGCTGATCGAAACCGCCGTGCGCGAGGGCGTGCCGCATTTCATCTTCTCCTCGACCGCCGCCGTCTATGGCGGCGCCGGCCTGGAGCCGGTGCGTGAGGATGCCCGCCTGGCGCCGGAATCGCCCTACGGCCTGTCCAAGCTGATGAGCGAATGGATGCTGCGCGATGCAGCGCTTGCGCATCCCTTGCGCTACACGGCGCTGCGCTACTTCAACGTCGCCGGCGCCGATCCCAGGGGCCGGACGGGGCAGTCGACGCCTGGCGCCACGCATCTGATCAAGGTCGCCTGCGAGACCGCGCTCGGCAAACGCCCCTTCATGCAGGTGTTCGGCACCGATTATCCGACGCCGGACGGCACCTGCATGCGCGATTATATCCATGTCAGCGACCTGGCTGCGGCGCACCGGCTGGCGCTGCAGCGCCTGCGCGCCGGCGGCGGCAGCCTCGTCGCCAATTGCGGCTACAGCCACGGCTATTCGGTGCTCGAGGTCATCGACAGCGTGCGGCGCGCCTTCGGCCGGGATTTCGAGGTCAAGATGGGCGACCGGCGCCCCGGCGACGCCGCCGCCGTGGTTGCCAATTCGGACCTTGCACGCGCCGAACTCGGCTGGACCCCGCA
Source organism: Mesorhizobium sp. M0626 (assembly GCF_040320665.1). Taxonomy (NCBI): domain Bacteria; kingdom Pseudomonadati; phylum Pseudomonadota; class Alphaproteobacteria; order Hyphomicrobiales; family Phyllobacteriaceae; genus Mesorhizobium; species Mesorhizobium sp. M0626. The sequence continues at coordinate 68,154 of NZ_JAMYQD010000013.1, forward strand.
ACGCGACGACCTCGACCAGATCGTCGCCGATGCACTCGCCTGGGAGCGTATCCTCACCGGCAAGAACTCCGCGCGGGGCTGAGCCGGGCACTTCCGAGGGCTCGCAAGGCGCGCGGCGAAGCGCTATTGAAGCAATGGCGGTGCGGCGTGGAGGCGCTGTGCCGCGAAGAGGGGGTGGCATGAAGATAACGGTGCTTGGAGCCGGCGTTGTCGGTACCGCGGCCGCCTATTATCTGGCCGCCGACGGCCATGAGGTCACCGTGATCGAGCGCCATCCGGCGCCGGCGCGCGGCACCAGCCAGTCCAATGCCGGTCTGGTGTCGCCGGGCGACGCCACCGCCTGGGCGTCGCCGGCGGCGCTGAAGACCTTCCTGCGCGCTCTCTGGAACCATGATCTCGGCATCAAGGTCAGGCTGCGCTTCGATCCCTATTTCCTCGCCTGGAGCCTGCGTTTCCTGCGCCAGTGCACCGTGGCCCGGCTGCGCGCCAACAGCCAGGTCAAACTGCGCCTGGCGCTCTATTCGCGCGACTGCATCAACGCGCTCTCCGACGCCACCGGCATCCACTATGACGAGCGCAAGAAGGGCATTCTTTATTTCTTCCGCTCGCAGCACAGTCTCGACACCGGCACCGACAACTACCAGTTTCTGGCAAAGCATGGCCTGCCGATCGAGATCGTCGGCCGCGACCGGCTGGTCGAACTTGAGCCCGGGCTCGCCGGAGTGAAGGAAAAGATCGCCGGCGGCGTTTATTCGCCAATCGACCAGACCGGCGATTCCAGGATATTCGTCGATGGGCTGGCCGCCTATGCCGCCGAAAAGCTCGGCGTCAGATTCCTGTTCGACACCACGGTCGAGGGGCTCGACATAGAGGGCGACTGGGTGCGTGCGGTCATGACGTCGGCCGGCCCGGTGACGGGCGACGCCGTCGTCATCGCCATGGGCCCCGAGAGCGGCCTGATCGGCCGCCGCTACGGTATCGACCTGCCCGTCTATCCGGTTAAAGGCTATAGCGCGACCATCCCGCTGGAGGACGAGAGCAAGGGACCGACCATGGGCGGCGCCGACGAGGACCGGCTGGTTGGTTACTCCAGGCTCGGAAACCGCCTGCGCATGTCCTCGACAGCCGAGTTCACCGGCTTCGACCGCAGCTTCAAGCCCAGCGACTTCAAGTCTATGCTGAGCACCGGCAAAGACCTTTTCCCTGGCGCTTTCGACGAGAAGAAGGCGCTGTTGTGGGCAGGTCTGCGGCCGATGATGCCCAACTCGGTGCCGGTCATCGGCAAGGCGAAATACAAGAACCTTTACCTCGACACCGGCCACGGCCATGTCGGCTGGACCATGGCCTGCGGCTCGGGCAAGTTCCTGGCCGACCTCGTCGCCGGCCGCAAGCCGGAGATCGACCCGCAAGGGCTGGTCTACGGGAACTGAGGGAGCTCTAGTCGTCGTGTTGGCATCGAGTCCATTCGCCGTGCACCCATTCGGCAAGCCATCCGCGCTCAAGCTGGCCAATCTGTGCCAAGTTTTCCTGCCTGGCGGTCAAATGGCCGAGACCGATAACTTCGAAATCTCCACAGTCCGCGGGATGATCATGTTCGCCGCAGGTCAGTTGCCACTCACCATCGAAATGATGAACGACCAGCGTCACCGGCCTCTCCGATCGAAAGACGTGCCCACATACAATTGCTCTGGTTTCCAACATTGAGGCCGTCACTGCGCAAAGTTTGACAAATATCGTACGACGATCTGGAAGATGCATCTGGCTGACAGATTCTACAAACCCTGAGTGACGAAATGTCGGGACCGCAAGTCGCTATCGACCTTGGCCGCATCGAGCGCAACGCCCGCACCATCGTCGAGCGCTGCGCGCTGTCCGGCATCAAGGTGTTCGGAGTTACGAAGGGCACATGCGGCATGCCGCAAGTGGCGCGGGCCATGCTGCGCGGCGGTGTTGCCGGCATCGCGGAATCGCGCTTCGAAAACATCCGCCGGCTGCGCGACAGCGGCATCAATGCGCCGGTCATGCTGCTGCGCAGCCCGCCCATGGCGCGCGTAGAGGAGGTCGTGCGCACCGTCGACATCAGCCTGCAGTCGGAACTGACCACCATCCGCGAGATATCGCGCATTGCCGAGCGCATGGGCCGCGTCCACGACATCATGCTGATGATCGATCTCGGCGATCTCCGCGAAGGCATCTGGCCAAGCGACCTGATCCCCACCGTCGAGCAGATCCTGGAATTCAAGGGCGTGCGCATCGCCGGCATCGGCACCAATCTCGGCTGCTTCGGCGCCATAATGCCGACCCCGGAGAACCTTGGCCAACTCGTCGCCCATGCCTACAAAACCGAGCGCCTGTCCGGCAAAAGCCTCGACTTCATTTCCGGCGGCGCCTCGTCATCGCTGACGCTGCTGCTCGAAGGCAAGCTGCCGCCCGGCATCAACAATCTGCGCGTGGGCGAGGCGATCCTGCAAGGCGGTGTCGAAACCTTTCGCGACGTGCCGTGGCCCGAACTCGAACCCGATGCCTGCCGGCTGACCAGCGACATCATCGAGGTCAAACTCAAGCCTTCGCGGCCGATCGGCACATCCGGCTACGACGCCTTCGGCAACCAGCCGGTCTTTGCCGACGAGGGCGACCGGCTGCGCGCCATCGCCAATATAGGCCGCGAGGACGTGCTGGTGGAAGGGCTGACGCCGATCGCCAAAGGGGTGAGGGTGCTCGGCGCTTCCAGCGACCATCTGCTGCTCGATGTGCAGGATGCCGATCCGCGACCCACCGTCGGCGACCGCGTCGCCTTCCGCATGAATTATGGCGCCATGCTTCTGGCGATGACCTCGGAATATGTCGAGAAGGCGCCGATGCACGACGTCGCGGATTTCTCCGGCCGCAAGATGGTGTCGATCTCGGCCGAACCGGAAGCCGGCGGGATTATCGCCCGCGAGGGAACCGGCGCGCGGCTGGAGGCAATGAATTTCGACGTGGTCGAACTCGCCGACGTCGAGCGGCCGCCCTCGGGCCTCGTCCGTCTCGCCGCCGGCGCAGATCGCCGTATCGCCCACAAGGCGCTGACCGCAACGGCGCGGGCGACGCATTCCTTTGGCCTGATCTGGATCGATTCCCTCGCCGCCCTGATGCCCGAGGACGAGGAGGCCGAAGACATGCCTGAAGTCTCGGTGCTGGCCCGCGCGCTCGGTCTCGATCACAAGCCCGGCGCGCTGCAGCCGCAGCTGTCGCCGGAAAATATCGTCATCGTGGGCCTGCGCCATGCCGATCCGGCGGAGGCAAGGGTGCTCAAGGATTCGCGTGTCTCGGCCTTCACCATGACCGACATCGACGCCATGGGCATGCGCGACCTCATGCATGAGGCGATCCGCATCGCGACGTCGGGCACGCAGGGCTTTCACGTCAGCTATTCGCCGACGGCGACCGAATTTACCGGCTGGGCTGCGGGCTCGGGCGGGCTGACGGTGCGCGAGACGCATCAGGCAATGGAGGCGATCTCGCTGTCCGGCGGTCTGCTGTCGATGGATGTTTCCGGGCTGACCGCCGGTCTGGAGCCGCGGATCGGCGCCGACGCCGTCAACTTCGTCATGTCGGCCTTTGGGAAGCGGATTTTGTGATCAGCCTTGCGCGTCGACTGCCGCGCGCCACGCGGTGACATAGGCCGCCCAGACCGGGTCGGTCTGCGGCTCAATTCTTTCGCCCTTGCCGTGCGTCACTGGCTGATCGGATGCGAGCAGTGCCGCGCCGATGCTGGTGCCGGTGGCCGCCTCGGAGGCGATGACGATGCGCGCGGTCGCTGCCGCCAGCATGCCGACAAAGAGCCGGTTGCGAGCAAACGGTCCTTCCACGGTGGTCGGGCCGTCGGCGCCGATCAGCTCGAGGCAGGTCGCCGTCATCAGTGCCAGATAGAAGGAAATGGCGGCGAACCGCTCGCCTTTGCTGATGCCCTCGGCACCAAGCCATGCCGCGGCATGGTGCGGGAACGGACCTGATCCCTGCTGGGTAGAAGGCAAAAGCAGCATCTTTTTTGTCAGAACGGCCAGCACCTCGCTGCCGCTGCAGTCCTGCGGCTTGTCCTTGGTCAGCTGGGAAAACTCGCGGCCACCCATGAACCGCGCCGAGGGGACGGGAGCGCCAAGCGCGCTGACATTGACCAGCGTGTCGCGCGCAGCATCGAGCGCAATCTCTCTGCCGCCGACCGCCATCGATACCACCCAGGTGCCGGTCGAGACGACCGAGAAGGGCGGCTCGTCGGACAGAAGATGCGGCAATAGGGAGGCGTTGGAATCGTGCAGTCCGCAGAAAACCGGGGTCTGCGGATCGAGCCCGGTGCGCGCGGCAAGCGCCGGCAGGATCGGGCCGAGCTGGTCCCTGGCCGGCCGCACCGATGCCATCAGCCTGCGCCAATCCAGCCTGTCGACCATCGAGGAAAAGTCCGCCTCCCAAGGGCTCCACAGATCGGTGTGGCAGCCGAGCGAGGTCACCTCATTGGCGGCAACGCCGGTCAGGCGCAGCGCCCAGTATTGCGGATACATCAGCATCGCGGCGGCCCTGGCGAATTCGGTGGGAAAACGCTTCTCAAGCCAGAAGAATTGCGCACCGAGATTGAGGCCGAGCGGCAGGCGCGGCGTCCCGGTCTCAATGAAGGGCGGACGGATCGCACTATACTCTGTAGCCAGCCTGTCGGGGCCGTCGAACTCATAGTCGAGGACAGGCAGCACCAGTTCGCCCGCGGCGTCGACCAGCACGCCGGTCGCACCATGCGTGGTGATCGAAATCGCGTCGATACGCTGTTCGCGGTCGAGGCTGGCAAGGCTGTTGAGGATAAACGTCCACAGCGCCTCGACATCGTGATGCGGATAGGGCGCTTGTCGCAGCGGCGCGTTCGCCATGCGGCGCAACCCCACCTCGCTCAGCGTGACGAGATCGACCAGCGCCACCTTGGCGTTGGTCTTGCCGATGTCGATGACGGCGATGTGGCGCAGCGCACTCATGCCATATGGAACATTGTTTCCAGGGGGATGGCCACCGGTTGGTTGTCCGGCCTGGTCTCCATGATGTCGGCCATGTGCGCCCACCAGCGCTGCATCACCGGATGCCTCGGCAGGTCGGCCATGCCATGGTCGTCCCGCCGCCACAGCACGCCGAACAGGATGTTGGTGTCTTCATCGAGATGGATCGAATAATCGGCGACGCCGGCCTCTCTCAGCAGCGCCACCAGCGACGGCCAGATCTCATCGTGGCGCTTTTTGTACTCGGCTTTCATGCCGGGTTTGAGCTGCATCTTGAAGGCGTATTTCTCAGGCATCAGCTGTTACCACGCAGCTGTCGCCAGACGATCGGCAGCGCGATGACGACGATCAAGAGCAGGCCGATGAAGATCGACATGACGATGCCGGGCACGTTCAGCAGGCCGAGGCCGAAGGTCACCAGCCCCATGATAAAGGCGGCGAGCACGACGCCAACAATGCTGCCGGAGCCACCCAGAATGCTGACGCCGCCCAGCACCACCATCGTGATGACCTCAAGCTCGTAACCCTGCGCGATGGACGGTCGCGTCGAGCCGAGCCGCGAGGTGATCAGCACCGAGGCGATGCCGGCCATCAGCCCTGTCAGGCAAAACAGGATGAATTTGATGCGGCCGACGCGAACGCCGGAAAACTGTGCCGCGACCGGATTGTTGCCGATGGCAAAGACACGGCGGCCGAAGCTGGTGCGATGCAGCAGGAACCAGTAGGCGACGGCCGCGATGAGGAAGAGCACCAGTTCGAACGACACCACCCACCAGACGTAACCCTGGCCGAAGAAGGCGAAGCTCTCGGGATAGCCCTTGTAGGCCTGGTCACCGAGGATGATGAAGGCAATGCCGCGAAACAGGCTCATCGTGCCGATGGTAACGACGATGGACGGCAGGCCGAGCCTCGTCACCAACAGGCCGTTGAAGGCGCCGCAACCGAGCCCGACGACGATGCCGATAGCCACCAGCACCGGCGTGTCGGCGCCGGCCTGTACCGCCATGCCCATCATGGTCGAGGCGAGCGCGATGATGGCGGCGACCGACAGGTCGATCTCGCCCGAAATGATCAGCAGCGCCATGGCGAAGGCGATCAGGCCTTTCTCGGTGAAATTGAAGGTCAGGTCCGACAGCGAATAGGCATCGAGGAAATAGGGCGATGCGAAGCTGTTGATGGCGAAGATGGCGACCGCCACGAAGACCAGCAGCGCTTCCCAGGAAAAGATCGCTGAAGAGAGCGGCTTGTCGAGCCGGTCGGGAATGTGGCGCGGGGCGGGGGTGTCGGTCATGCCGCCTCCGCCTTCCTCAGAATGATCCGCCCCTGCTGGCGTTCGCCGCGCGCGTTGAGCACGACGGCCAGGATGATGGCGCTGCCTGAAATCGCCATCTGCCAGAAGGGCGAGATGTTGATCACCGGCAGTGCGTTGGAGATGATGCCGAGGAACAGCGCCCCTAACACCGCGCCCCCGACCGAGCCGATGCCGCCGGCAATCGAAATGCCGCCGATGACGCAGGCGGCGATGATATTGAGTTCATAGCCATTGGCGACCTCGACCGAGGCGATGACATAACGAGAAATCCAGAGATAACCGGCGAGCCCGCCGATCATGCCGGAAATGCAGAAGACGATGAATTTGGTTCGGCCGACATCGATGCCGGCATAGACCGACGCCGTCGGGTTGACGCCGATGGCATAGATCGAACGGCCAAGCGCGGTTCGCGTCATCACCACGAAGAACAGCGCGATGACCAGTATGGCGATCCAGGACAGAACCGGAATGCCCAGGAAAGCTGCGCGCTGGAAGCCGATGAAGTCCGGGCTCATCTTGTCGGCATTGACCCAGGCGCCGCCGGAGAGGACGAAGGTGGCGCCGCGATAGATGGTGAGCGTGCCCAATGTCACCACGATCGAAGGGATGTTCAGCCGCCACACCAGCAGGCCGTTGATGGCGCCGAGCACCAGTCCGACGGCCAGCGCAATGACGATCAGCAGCGGGATCGGGATCGCCGGATGTGCGGCGTTCAGCATCGCCACCACCATGCCGGTGAAGCACAGGTTGGAGGCCATCGACAGGTCGATCGAGCGGGTCAGGATGACGACCATCTGTCCCAGCGCCAGGATCATCAGGATCGAGGTGTCGTTGAACACCTGGGCGAGATTGCCGGGGTCGGCAAAGGCCGGGAAGCGCGTCGAGATCAGAGCAATCAAAACGACGATCGCCGCTGCCAGCCAGATCTCGCGGAATTTCAGGAGAGCCTTCATGCCGCGATCCCCGCTGCCGTCCGGACCAGCGTTTCGGCGTCCAGCCCCTTACTATCGTAGACCGCCGCAACCAGCCCTTCGCGCATGACGACGACGCGGTCGGACATGCCCAGAATCTCCGGCAGTTCCGACGACACCATGATCACCGACAGGCCCTGCGCGACGAGCTCCGCCATGAAGCCGTGCACGGCGGCCTTGGAGCCGATGTCGATGCCCTTGGTCGGCTCGTCCAGGATGATCACCTTGGGCGCTGTCGCCAGCCATTTGGCGATGACGATCTTCTGCTGGTTGCCGCCCGACAGCGTGCCGACATCCTGGCTCAGCGACGAGGCGCGCAGGTCTAGCCGCTCGGTGTAGGAGCGGGCGAGCGCGAATTCGTCCGACAATCGCAGCAGGCCGGATTTGGAGGTGCGCTTGAGCGAGGGAAGCGAGACGTTTTGGAAGATCGGCAGGCCGATCACCACGCCCTGCTTGCCGCGTTCCTCCGGCACGTAGACGATGCCGGCTTCGATGGAATCCGCCGCCGATTTCGGCGTGATCGTCTTGCCTTCCAGCGTGATCGTTCCACCCGATATGCGGGTGATGCCCGATATCGCCTGCATCACCTCTGACCGCCCGGCGCCGACAAGGCCGTAGAAACCGAGGATCTCGCCCTTGTGCAGTTCGAAGCCGATGTCGTTGAATTCGGTCGGGTGCGAAAGGCCAGCGACCGACAGCACCGGCGCGCCGATCTCGGCCTTGCGTTGCGGAAAGATGTGATCGACCGAGCGGCCGACCATCATGCGCACGATCTGGCTCTGGCCGGTATCCTTGATAAGGCCCTCGCCAACCATCTCGCCGTCGCGGAACACGGTGTAGCGATCGGCGATCCGATAGATCTCGTCGAACTTGTGGCTGATGAACAGGATCGCCTTGCCTTCCTCCTTGAGGAATTCGATCAGCAGGAAAAGCTCCTCGATCTCCTTCATCGAAAGGGCTGCGGTCGGCTCATCCATGATGACGATCTGCGCATCGATCGACATCGCGCGAGCAACCGCTACCAGATGCTTGTTGGCGATGCCGAGGTCTTTCAGCCGCGCATCGGCGTTGATATGGCCGGCATGCATGGTGTCGAGCACTTCGCGCGCGTGTTTTCGCATGGTGCGCCAGTCGATGGTGCCTAGCCGCGTGCGCGGCGCATGGCCGAGAAAAATGTTTTCGGCGACGCTCAGATCGTCGAACAGCACGGTTTCCTGATGAATGGCGGTGACGCCGTGGCCGAAGGCGGCATGCGCGCTGGGCAGGGTGACGGCCTGGCCGTCAATGCTGATCGTGCCGGCGTCGGGCTGGTAGATGCCGGTCATGATCTTGACCAGCGTCGACTTGCCGGCACCGTTTTCACCGATCAGCGCCGTAACCTGGCCGGGGTAAAGCGACAGGCTGACATTGTGCAGCGCGCGCACGCCGGGAAAGCTTTTGGAGACGCCGGACAGCGTCAGGCGCGGGGCAGGACCCGTGGGCTCCTCCTTCGCAATGCCGTGCTGGGCTGTCGTGTCCATATCCGTATCAAGCCCTGAAACAAGGTCCGTTTAAAGTCGCGGCGGGTTTTTGGTCCCGCCGCGCTTGGTCCGAGACGTCCGAGATCAATAGATCTTGGAGAACTTTTCGATGTTGGACTTGTCGAACTGGAAGGGCGGAGCCATCGCAGCCGAGTTGCTGTCATCGAGCGTGACCTTGCCGACGCGGCCGATCGACAGCGTTGCGCCCGGCTTTGCCTCTTCCTTCTTCACCGCCAGATCATGAGCGAGGTAGACGGCGGAGTAGCCGAGGTCGATCGGATTCCAGAGGGCAACCGCCTGGCTGGAACCGTTGTCGATGAACTTCTTGAACTCCGACGGCAGCGCCAGACCCGTGACATTGACCTTGCCGATCAGGTTCGCGTCGGTGACGACCTGGGCAGCGGCAACGACGCCGACGGTGGTCGGCGCGATGATCGCCTTGAGGTTCGGATAGGATTTCAGCAGGCCCTTGGCTTCGTCGGTGCTCTTGGCCGAATCGTCATCGCCGTAGACGGTGGCGACGAGTTTGATCTTGGGGAATTTTTCCGGCAGGATTTTCTTGGCCGCGTCGATCCAGGCGTTCTGGTTGGTCGCGGTCGACGAAGCCGACAGAATGGCGACTTCGCCGCCTTCCGGCAGATAGTCGGCGGCAAGCTTGATGATGGTCTCGCCGATCAGGCCGGTGTCGGACGGGTTGAGGTGCAGCTGGCGGCCTTCCTTGGCGACGCCCGAATCCCACGAGATGACGGTGATGCCGCGCTCCATCGCCTTCTTCAGCACCGGCACCAGCGCGTCGGCGTCATTGGCCGAAATCGCAATGGCGTTGACCTTCTGCGCGATCAGCGAATTGACCACTTCGATCTGCGCTTCGGCGGTCGCCTTGGTCGGGCCGGTGTAGATGATGTCGACATCGCCGAGTTCCTTGGCCGCCTCTTCGGCACCCTTGTTGGCGGCGTCGAAGAAGCCGTTGCCGAGCGACTTCACCACCAGCGCGATCTTGACGTTCTCGGCATAGGCGGCATTCACGAACATGGCGGCCGAGAACGCGGCCGTCACCATCAATTTCTTCAGAAAGCTCATCGTATTTCCTCCCTTGAGCGTTGCATTCCATCGTCGCTGCGGTTGGCCTCAGGCCTGCAGCGAGGATTCTTCCTTTGCCGACTTGCGGGCGACGATCAGCGTCACACCCGCGGCCTCCAGCATGTTGGCTTCGCGATCCTCGATGCCGTCATCGGTGATGACGGTGGCGATGCGCTTGAGCCCGCACAGGATCAGGCTCGAGCGCTGGCGGAATTTCGATGAGTCGACCAGCACCACCAGTTCGTCGGCCTGGTCGATCAGTTTCTGCTCCGCCTGGATCAGCAGCGGGTCGCCTTCCATCAGGCCAAGCGGCCCGAGCCCTTGAGCGCCCATGAACATGCGGCGCGCGTAGAAACTACGCGTCACGTCATTGTCGAAGGGCGAGAGGATGATGTTCTGCTCGCGGTAGATGGTGCCGCCCGACAGCATGACGGTGTTCTTCGAATGCTTGAGCAGGTGCTCGGCGATGGGGAACGAATTGGTGAAGATCGGCATGCGGCGTCCGGTCAGGAAATGCACCATCTGGAAGGTGGTGGTGCCGCCATTGATGATGATCGGTTCGCCGTCCTTGCACAGCTCCACCGCTTCGCGCGCAATCGCGCGCTTCTGCGAAGCGTTAAGCGTTTCGTTGACGGAAAAGGGCCGGCCGGCGAGGCCGATGAACTGCGGTGGCGAGATCGCCTCGGCGCCGCCACGCACGCGACGCAGGCGCTTTTGCACATGAAGAGCCGCGATATCGCGCCGGATCGTCGCCTCGGAGGAGTCCGTCAGGTCGACCATCTCCTGCACCGTCACCACAGGCTTTTCCTGGACGGCGGACAGAATGATCCTGTGGCGCTCTTTTTCGTGCATGGTTCCTCCCTGCATGGTCATGAGGCACTAGAAAACCACCAGTGTCAATCATTTCCGCTCATATAATTTCATTGTGCAGTGCAATATGATCGATCTTGATCGTTTATGATTGACAACCGAGATGCTTGCGTAGACATTTCCGGCAAAATGGACCGCGCCTTTTGCGTCCCAGGGAGGATAATCATGCTCGACAAGCGCTCCGGCTCGCGCCTTGCCAACCTTTGGGACGATGCTAAAGCCAAGGGGCTGAGCGAGCCTGAGCTTCTGGTCTATCGCTCCAACACGCTCGGCTCCGACAAGCGTGTCACCAATTATGGCGGCGGCAACACCTCGTCCAAGATCCGGCAGAAGGACCCGCTCTCCGGCGCCGAAGTCGAAGTGCTATGGGTCAAGGGCTCGGGCGGCGACAGCGCCTCGATCAAGCTGGACGGTTTCGCCACGCTTTACATGGACAAACTGCAGGCGCTGAAAGGCCTTTATCGCGGCGTCGCGCATGAGGACGAGATGGTGGGCTATCTTCCCCACTGCACCTTCAATCTCAACCCGCGCGCGGCCTCGATCGACACGCCGCTGCACGCCTATGTGCCGAAGCCGTTCGTCGATCACATGCATCCCGATGCCATTATCGCGATTGCCGCGGCCAAGGATTCCAAGGCGTTGACCAAGGAGATATTCGGTGACGCCATCGGCTGGCTGCCGTGGAAGCGGCCGGGCTTCGAACTTGGCCTCTGGCTGGAGAAATTCTGCGTCGAACACCCCGAGGCCAAGGGCGTCATCCTCGAAAGCCACGGCTTGTTCACCTGGGGCGACACACCCAAGGAGTGCTATGAGACGACGATCTCGGTCATCAACCAGGCGATCGAATGGTTCGAGCGCCGCTCCGAGGGTCTCGCCATCTTCGGCGGCGAAGTCGTCAAATCGCTAGACGCCGCTGAGCGCCGCGCCATCGCGGCGAGACTGATGCCGAGGATCCGCGGCCTGATTTCGGAGAAGAGCCACAAGCTCGGCCATTTCGACGATTCCGCCGCTGTGCTCGAATTCGTCAACTCCAGGGATTTGCGCCCGCTGGCGGCACTCGGTACCTCATGCCCGGATCATTTCCTGCGCACAAAAATCCGCCCGCTGGTTATCGAGTTCGACCCAGCGAAGCCCGACGTCGAAGCCGTGATTGCGCGCCTCGCCGACGATATTGCTGAGTACCGTGTCGGCTACCAGGCCTATTACGACAGCTGCAAGCATCCGGACTCGCCCCCGATCCGTGACCCCAACGCCGTGGTCTACCTGATGCCCGGCGTCGGCATGTTCACCTTCGCCGGCGACAAGGCCACCGCCCGCATCTCTGGCGAATTCTACGTCAACGCCATCAATGTCATGCGCGGGGCCTCGACCGTTTCGTCCTATGTCGGCCTGCCGGCGCAGGAGGCCTTCGACATCGAATACTGGCTGCTCGAGGATTTGAAGCTGCAGCGCATGCCGAAGCCGAAGTCGCTCGCCGGCCAAATCGCGCTGGTCACCGGCGGCGCCGGCGGCATCGGCCGCGCCACCGCCAATCGCCTGCTGCGCGAAGGCGCCTGCGTCGTGCTGGCCGATATCGACGAGACCGCACTTGCCAACGCCAACGACGAACTGGCGAAAGCCTATGGCAAGGACTTCGTCCGGCCGGTGCTGATCAACGTCACCGCGGAGGAGCAGGTGATTTCCGGCTTCGCCCAGACAGCCGTCGAGTTCGGCGGCATTGATATTCTCGTCTCCAACGCAGGCCTCGCCTCCTCGGCGCCGATCGAGGAGACGACGCTGGCGCTGTGGAACAAGAACATGGACATATTGTCGACCGGCTATTTCCTGGTCTCGCGCGAAGCCTTCCGGCTGTTCCGGGCCCAGAAGATCGGCGGCAATGTCGTCTTCGTCGCCTCCAAGAACGGTCTTGCCGCGTCACCCAATGCCGCCGCCTATTGCACCGCCAAGGCGGCCGAAATCCATCTCGCCCGCTGCCTGGCGCTGGAAGGCGCGGAAGCCCAGATCCGGGTCAACGTCGTCAATCCGGACGCCGTGCTGCGCGGTTCGAAGATCTGGACCGGCGAGTGGAAGGAACAGCGCGCCGCCGCCTACAAGATGTCGACCGACGATCTGGAAGAACACTACCGCTCGCGCTCGATGCTGAAGCGCTCGGTGTTTCCCGAAGACATCGCCGAAGCGATCTATTTCCTGGCGTCCGACATGTCGGCCAAATCCACCGGCAACATCATCAACGTCGACGCCGGCAACGCGCAGAGCTTTACGCGCTGAGTTAAGGGCGGAGCGCTTCTCTTCTCCCCGTCACTATACGGGGAGAAGGTGGCCCGAAGGGCCGGATGAAGGGCAGCGCTGACTGAACGCATTGGGAGGAATAGCACTTGTCCGAAACCATCATCGCCGCCGATCTCGTCTCCAGCCACAACGCCCAGCGCAAACCCGACCTCGAGCGCGACTACGCGTCGCTCGGCGAACGCCTCGACCGCCGCGGCATCGCCATCGATGCCATCCGCGACAAGGTCGAGAAATTCGCCGTCGCCATTCCGTCCTGGGGCGTCGGCACAGGCGGCACGCGGTTTGCCCGCTTTCCCGGCGCCGGCGAGCCGCGCGACATTTTCGACAAGATCGAGGACTGCGCCGTCATCAGCCAACTGACACAGGCGACGCCGACCGTCTCGCTGCATGTACCGTGGGACAAGGCCGATCCGAACCGGCTGAAGCAGGCGGCCTCGCGCTTCGGCCTCGGCTTCGACGCCATGAATTCCAACACCTTCTCGGATGCCAGGGACCAAAAACTGTCCTACAAGTTCGGGTCGCTGTCGCATGCCGATGCCGGCACGCGCCGCCAGGCGGTCGAGCACAATCTGGAATGCATCGAGATCGGCAAGACGCTGGGGTCCAGGGCGCTAACAGTGTGGATCGGCGACGGCTCGAATTTCCCCGGCCAGGTCAATTTCGCCAAAGCCTTCGAGCGCTATCTCGACGCGATGAAGGAGATCTATGCCGGACTGCCCGCCGACTGGAAACTGTTCACCGAACACAAAATGTACGAGCCGGCTTTCTACTCCACGGTCGTGCAGGACTGGGGCACCAACTACCTCATATCCAAGGAGCTGGGCGACAAGGCCTACTGCCTGGTCGACCTCGGCCACCATGCGCCCAACGTCAACATCGAGATGATCGTGTCGCGGCTGATCCAGTTCAAGAAACTCGGCGGCTTCCACTTCAACGATTCCAAATATGGCGACGACGATCTCGATGCCGGCTCGATCGATCCCTATCGGCTGTTCCTGGTCTTCAACGAACTGGTCGATGCCGAGCTGTCCGGCGCCGAGGGTTTCGATCCCGCCCACATGCTCGACCAGAGCCACAACGTCACCGATCCGATCGAAAGCCTGATGCTGTCGGCGGTCGAGGTGCAGCGCGCCTATGCGCAGGCGCTGCTGGTCGACCGCAAGGCGCTCGAGGGTTTCCAAGACGGCAATGATGCGCTGATGGCGACGCAGACGCTGAAAGCTGCCTACCGCACCGATGTCGAGCCGATCCTTGCCATGGCGCGGCTGAACACAGGCGGCGCCATCGATCCAGTCGCCGCATATCGCGCGGCGGGCTACCGGGCGAAGGTCGCGGCGGAACGGCCGGCGGTTGTGGGCGGTTCAGGCGGGATTGTTTGAGATTGGCTAATCTCCACCACAGGGGGGAGATCAGCTTGCCTCTGCCGGCAGGCGAACATCAATATGTGTTCGCTCATATTGATGATGGACTCGGCCGCTCCATGTAGCTCTTCTAGGCACCGCACTTGGAGCACCGCCATGCCCTTGACCCGCCGGACGCTGATTGGCGTCACCCTTTCGCTCGCAATTGCGCTCGCGCCATCCGGCGCGCTCCATGCCGCCTCGCCACAACCGGCGAAGGGCGAGCACGGCATGGTCGTCACCGCCCAGCATCTGGCGTCGGAAGCCGGCGTCGAGGTGCTGAAGAAGGGCGGCAATGCCGTCGATGCGGCGGTCGCCGTCGGCTATGCGCTCGCCGTCGTCTACCCTAATGCCGGCAATATCGGCGGTGGCGGGTTCATGACCATCCGCTTCAAGGACGGCAAATCGACCTTCCTCGATTTCCGCGAGCGCGCGCCGCTGGCGGCAACCAAGACCATGTATCTCGACAAGGACGGCAATCCGGTGAAGGGCGCCAGCCTTGATGGCTACCTTGCGGTCGGCGTACCGGGTTCCGTGGCAGGGTTCGAGATGGCTCGTGAAAAATATGGCACGCTGCCACGCCAGGATTTGATGGCGCCGGCAATTGCCTATGCCAAGGATGGCTTCATCCTCGACCAGGGCGACGCTGCTTCATTCGCGAGCAATGCCGCACGGCTGGCGAAGGACCCTGCCGCCGCCGCCATCTTCCTGAAGCCGGACGGCAAACCCTATGGCGCCGGCGAGCGTCTCCTCCAGCCCGATCTTGCAGCCTCGCTCGCCGCCATCTCCGAAAAAGGCGCCGACGCCTTCTACAAAGGCGCCATCGCCGACGCCATCGTCAAGGCGAGCGGCGCCAAGGGCGGCATTCTGGCCAACTCAGACTTCGAGCAATATAAGGTACGCGAGCTGCAACCGGTGAGCTGCACCTATCGGGGCTATGAGATCACGTCCTCGCCGCCGCCAAGCTCCGGCGGCGTCATCATCTGCGAAATCCTCAACGTGCTGGAGGGCTACCCGCTGTCTTATCTCGGCGCCCGCTCGGCCGAGACCGTGCATGTCATGGTCGAGGCGATGCGCTACGCCTATGTGGACCGCAACTCGGCGCTCGGCGATCCCGATTTCGTCGACAATCCGGTCTCGAAACTGCTCGACAAGGGTTACGCCAAGGAGATCCGCGACAAGATCGACCCGTTCCGCGCCGGCGTCTCGCAGGATTTGATGCCGAAGGGCTTCGGCGAGTCGAAGGAAACGACGCACTATTCAATCATCGACGATGACGGCAATGCGGTCGCGGTCACCTATACGCTGAACGGTTCGTTCGGCGCCGGCGTGGTCGCCGACGGCACCGGCATCCTGCTCAACAACGAGATGGATGATTTCACCCAGAAGCCTGGCGTGCCCAACCTCTACGGTCTCGTGCAGGGAGAGGCCAATGCCATCCAGCCGAAGAAGACGCCGCTGTCATCGATGAGCCCGACCATCGTCGCCAAGGACGGCAAGCCGTTCATGGTTATCGGCAGCCCCGGCGGCTCGCGCATCATCACCATCACGCTGGAAGCCATCGTCAACGTCATCGACCACGGCATGAACATCCAGGAGGCGATCGACGCATCGCGCATCCACCATCAATGGCTGCCCGACACGATCTATGTCGAACCGTTCGGCCTGTCGCCCGACACTGAAAAACTGCTGGCCGGCATGGGCTACCACCTCGATCTCGCGGATTCTACCTGGGGTCAGGCGGCCGGCATTCTTGTCGGCGGCAAGAGCCTGGCGGAAATCGAGAAGGGCGGCGGCGCCCGCTACAACGGCGCCATCGACAGCCGCGCCGCATCCGGCGAGGCGATTGGCTACTGATCAAAACAAGAGATTGATCAGAGGACGAGCGTAAGCGTCGACCCGACGAGCATCAGCGCCGCGATCACGACGAACGCCGCGTAGATGCGGGGACGGTCGAGGAGCAGCGCATTGCCCGATATCCAGGCCGCGGTTGCGCCGCCAAGCGCAAACAGGAAGCCGTTCCGGTGACCAAAGGTCATGGAAGCGGCCATCAGCCCGCCAATGATCAGCGCGCCGAAGACGATGATCACGGCAACGGCGTATTTCTCGAAGTCGTTGCCGCCGCCCATGGCCGGGCCGATCGCGTTCAAATTCGTCAGATCGTCCGGATCGAACGGGTTGGTCGATCCATATTCATCTTGACCGACAGGTTCTCGCATCATTCATTCTCCGCTGACCGGCAACAAATCATCAACATCTGCCGAGCGCAACCGGATCGCGCCGTGCCGAAGGCCGCCGATGCGGTCTTCAACACTTTCTGATGCCGACTTGCCACGGTTTTTTTGCGCCGGTTCACAAAATCTACCCTGCTTTCGGGTCCACACGCCTGAATACCTGGAAAATGAATTACCTGGAAAAATCGCTGCGCACGATGCGGTGCCGCTGCAGCTTGTCGTAGAAGGTCTTGCGCGGAATGCCGAGCGCTTCAATCGTGCGCCGGACATCGCCGTCATTGCGGCCAAGCGCCTCGCGGATGACATTGGCTTCATAGCGTTCCAGCCGTTCCGGCAGTGAGCTGGCGTCATCCGGCTCCGCCGGGGCGGAAGGTGGCGCTTGCGCCGCTTCCTCGAGTCCCAGCACGAAACGCTCGGCGAAATGCGCGAGTTCACGCACATTGCCCGGCCAGTCGTGCTGGCTCAGATGGCGGTGCACTGAGGCAGGCACGGCTGGCATTTGCCGGCGGAAGCGGCCGGCTGCACGCTCGGCGAAGTAGAAGAACAGCAGGGCGACGTCGTCGCGGCGTTCGCGCAGCGGCGGGATCGAGATCGTCACCACATTGAGCCGGTAGTAGAGATCCTCGCGGAAGGCGCCGCGCTGGCTGGCGTCGCCGAGATCGACCTTGGCGGCGGCGACGACGCGCAGGTCGACCGGCCGGATTTCATTGGTGCCGAGCGGCGTCACCTCGCGCATTTCCAGCACCCGCAGCATCTGCACCTGGGTCGAGGCCGGCATGCTTTCGATCTCGTCGAGGAACAGCGTGCCGCCGCTCGAATGCTCGATCCGGCCGATGCGCTTCTTCTGTGCGCCGGTGAAGGCGCCGGCCTCATGGCCGAACAGCTCGCTTTCGATGACCGTGTCCGGCAGCGCGCCGCAATTCAGCGCCACGAAATTGCCCCTGGCGCGGCGGCTCCAGCGATGCAGCAGGCTCGCCACCACCTCCTTGCCGGAGCCGGTCTCGCCGGTCACCAGAACGTCGACATCGGTATCGGCGATTTGCCGCAGCGTCCGGCGCAATCGCTCCATCGCCAGCGTCTGCCCGATCAGCGGCAGGCCGTCCTGCGCCTGTTCGGCGCTTTCGCGCAAGGCGCGGTTCTCCATCACCAGCCGGCGCTTTTCCGCCGCCCGTGCCACACTTTGCGCCAGCCGGTCGGCGGCGAAAGGCTTGGTGATGAAGTCGTAGGCGCCATCCTTGATCGCCTTGACCGCAACCGCGATGTCGCCATGCCCGGTGACCAGGATTACCGGAATGTCGGCATCAAGCTGCAAGACGCGGTCGAAGAGCTGCAGGCCGTCAATGCCGGGCATGCGGATGTCGGACACCACCACGCCGGGAAAATTGGCGTCGAGCCCGGCCAGCGCCTCGTTCGCCACCGCAAAGGCCGAGACGGAAAAACCAGCGAGTTCCAGCGTCTGCCGCGTGGCCCTCCGCAATTCGCTATCGTCGTCGATCAATACGACCGGTGCGGTGTCCATCATGCTGCCCTGGCGAGGTGAATGGTAAAGCGCGTGCCGGCCTGGTCGCTCGCCACCTCGATGCGTCCGCCATAGTCGGCGACGATGTCCTGCGAGATGACGAGGCCGAGCCCGAGGCCTTTTTCCTTCGAGGTGTTGAACGGCGTGAACAATGACTTGAGGATGGCAGGCGAAATGCCCGGCCCATTGTCGGCGACGGCAAGCGCCACGCCGTCGGCCGTCTCCTGGGCCGACACCTGCACCCTGGCGCCGTCGCGCCCGTCCAGCGCTTCCAGCGCATTCTGGAACAGGTTGATCAGCACCTGTTCGAGCCGCAGCCGGTTGCCCATCACCTTGAGCGTTACCGGCGGAAGCGTGATATCGAGTGCGTCCAGCCGACCGGCAAAGCGGCTTCTGAGCAGCACCACGGCGCCCTCGATGACGCCGCGCAATTCGACCGGTTCGGCTGCCGTGCGCCCCTTGCGGGCAAAGACCTTCAACTCTTCGGTGATGCCGCCGATGCGCTCGGTCAGCGCGGCAATCGCGCCAAGGTTCTCCTCGGCCGAGGCGGTCTGCTTGCGCTCCAGGAACACACGCGCATTGTCGGCATAGGCGCGGATCGTCGCCACCGGCTGGTTGATCTCATGCGCGACCCCGGCGGCAACCTGGCCGAGGGTAGCAAGACGGTTGGCCTGCACCAATTCCTGCTGCATGACCTGCAGCTTGGCTTCGGTGCTGCGGTGATCGGTGATCTCGGCCTGCAGCCGGTCGCGCGCCAGGCTGAGGTCATGCGTACGCTCGACGACGCGGCGCTCAAGCTCGATGCGCGCTGCCTGTTCGGCAGCGATGCGCATCTGCGCCGACTGACGGCGCCACAGGAGATAGCCGGCCAGCGCCAGCAACGGCACCACGACGCCCAGCGCCAGCAGCCGCATCTCACGCACCGCAGCCGCGATCGGCGCTTCGACCGGCACGAGATAATCGAGCCGCCATGGCGTCGATTGGACCAGTGTCGAAAGCCTGAGATATTCGGCATCGCTGCCGCCCGGTGTTATCGCATGCACCATCGACACGTCAGGGCTCAATGCCTCGGGGCGTGTGATCGGCAAGGGGATCAGCGGCGCGTTGCCGAATTGCTGGCTGCTCCGGATGGCGGCAGCCACCGGGCCGGTCAGCGGCGCGGTGGTCATGAAGCGCCAGGACGGCACGCTGGTGATCAGCACGACGCCGTGGTCGTCGCTGACATAGGCCGGCCGGTTGGCCTCATGCCAGTCGGCTTCAAGCTGGTCGAATTCCATCTTAACGACGACGACGCCGAGCGGTGCCGCCGCATTGCCGACGCGACGCGAAATATAGAGGCCCGGGCGCTTGCTGATGTTGCCCAGCGCAAAATATTCGGCCGTTCTCGATTGCATGGCGCCGGAGAAATAGGCGCGGAAACCATAGTCGTTGCCGACGAAGCTGGTTGTTTCGCGCCAGTTGCTGGAGGCGATCGCAAACCCGTCGACGCCGGTGACGTAAAGCACCGAAGCCTTGGTGCCGGAGACCAGCCCTTCGAGCTTGCGGTTGAGCACGTCGATCGTGACAGCGCCCTTGTTCTGCAGGGCGTCATGCACCTGCTGGTCCTCGGACAAGAGCAGCGGCAGCGCCCGCGGGCTTTCCAGCACGGCGCGCAGCAACGCAACCTTCAGATTGGCATCGGTGCGGCCTTGCGCCGCCAGTGCCGCGACCTCGGCGCGGCGCGAGTAGAGGCCGGCGCCGGTGAGCGCCGTGGCAACGATCACCAGCGCGATCGCCGCAAACAGCAGCCAGGCGCGACGCGCGCGTTTGCCGAGTTGCTCGGGCGTCGGCGACAGGACCGCGGCAGGGCGTTGCAGCATTCCCTATTTGTGCATGATTTCGCACAAAGCACAATTCAGTCATGCGGATGTCCGCACTTGCGGTTGCGGCGCACCAGCTCGGTCGACAAAGATCTCCAACAAAATCAATGGATACGGTAATGCCGCTCAGTCTGGCACGGCAGTTGCAGTGACCAGTACAGCAGTCGCGAGGCTGCGGAAACAACTTGCCCCGGGAGGTCGAGCTTTCGATCGGGGCGCCATGGAGGACGTCATGCAGCCAGCATTCGCTGCCGCCGAACCGCGCGGCAAGCTACCCTTTTACCGTCATCTCTACGTGCAGGTCCTGACGGCGATCGCCGCCGGCATCCTGCTCGGTCATTTCTATCCCGAACTCGGTGCTTCGCTGAAGCCGCTCGGCGATGCCTTCATCAAGCTGGTCAAGATGGTGATCGCGCCGGTCATCTTCCTGACGGTGACCACAGGCATTGCCGGCGTCTCCGACCTGAAAAAGGTTGGCCGCGTCGCCGGCAAGGCGATGATCTATTTCCTGGTCTTTTCGACCCTGGCGCTGGTCGTCGGCATGGTCGTCTCCAACGTCGTCCAACCGGGCGCCGGCATGCACATCAATGCGGCGACGCTCGACCCCTCGAAGGTCGCCACCTTCACCGAGAAGGCGCATGACACGACCATCGTCGGCTTCCTGCTCAACATCATCCCCGACACCATCACCGGCGCCTTCGCGCAAGGCGACATCCTGCAGGTGCTGTTCTTCTCGGTGCTGTTCGGCATCTCTCTCGCTCTGGTCGGCGAGCGCGGCCGCCCGGTCGTCGATTTCCTGCAGGCGCTGACCTCGCCTATCTTCCGCCTGGTCGCCATCCTGATGAAGGCCGCCCCCATCGGCGCCTTCGGCGCCATGGCCTTCACCGTCGGCAAATACGGCATCGGCGCGATTGCCAACCTCGCCTTTCTGATCGGCACCTTCTACCTGACGTCGCTGCTCTTCGTGCTGGTCGTGCTCGGCGCTGTCGCTTGGTACAACGGCTTCTCGATCCTCGCCTTGATCCGCTACATCAAGGAAGAGCTGCTGCTGGTGCTCGGCACCTCGTCCTCGGAAGCCGCTCTTCCCGGCCTGATGGCCAAGATGGAGCGCGCCGGCTGCAACCGCTCGGTGGTCGGCCTGGTCATCCCGACCGGCTATTCCTTCAACCTCGACGGCACCAACATCTACATGACGCTGGCGGCGCTGTTCATCGCCCAGGCGACCGATACGCCGCTCACCTATGGCGACCAGATTCTGCTGCTGCTGGTTGCCATGCTGAGCTCCAAGGGTGCCGCCGGCATCACCGGCGCCGGCTTTATCACGCTGGCCGCCACGCTCTCTGTCGTGCCTACGGTACCCGTTGCCGGCATGGCGCTGATCCTAGGGGTCGACCGCTTCATGTCGGAATGCCGGGCGCTGACCAACTTCGTCGGCAATGCAGTGGCGACGATCGTTGTGGCGCGCTGGGAAGGCGAACTCGACCAGACCAAGTTCGCCGCCGCCATGGCCGGCACATTGTCCGAGGAAGCCGACCTGGCGCTGTCGGGCGATCTGCAGCCCGCCTGACCGCTCCGGGCACTGACGTTTGAGCACAAGGCCGCAGCCGATTCGGTTGCGGCCTTTCCTTTTCCGCCTGCACGCGGCTGGCGCTGGCCGGGCCCTCCCGGGTAGGGTGCGGACGTAAAACCGAAAGGCCGGCCCATGAGCAATCCGTACCCCGAAATCTACCTCGTCCGTCACGGCGAGACGGAGTGGAGCGCTTCGGGAAAACACACCGGCCGCACCGACATACCGTTGACGCCAAAGGGCGAGGCGGCGGCTCGCGGCGTGGCGGACCGGCTCAAGGATCTGTCCTTCCAGGCGGTGTGGTCGAGCCCGTCGCAGCGCGCCTTCAGCACCTGCACGCTTGCCGGCTTCGGCGCTGCTGCCGTCAAGAAGGACGACCTGCAGGAATGGGACTATGGCGCCTATGAGGGCGTTAAGACCAAGGAGATTCTTGTGCAGCGCCCCGGCTGGCAATTGTTCCGTGACGGCTGTCCCGACGGCGAGTCGGTAGCGGATGTTGGCGCCAGGGCCGACAGGATCATCGCCGGGCTGCGGGCAATCGAGGGCAATGTGCTGGTGTTTTTCAAGCTCGCATTTCCTGCGCGTGCTGGCCGCGCGCTGGCTCGGTCTGCCACCCGAAGGCGGTGCGCACTTCGTACTTGATACCGCGAGCCTCAGCATCCTCGGCTATGAGCACGATCTGAGCGAGCCGGTGATACGCAGGTGGAACCAGAAGTAGGGTTTCGCGGCAAGCCTGCCTCTTAACGCGCGAGCACCGCCAATTCCTCCGATGTCAGATGCCGCGCCTTGCCCTTGGCGAGTTCGCCGAGCTGCAAACCGCCGATCGCCACCCGAACCAGCCTCAGCACCTCGATGTCGAATGCCCCGAGCAGGCGGCGGATCTGGCGGTTGCGGCCCTCGTCGAGCACGATTTCCAGCCAGGCAGTGCGGCCGCCGCTGCGCAGCAGTTCGATCGAACTTGCGGTCAGCAGTTCGCCGTCGACGATCGCTCCGTCGCGAAAGCGCGCCAGCATCGCTTCGTCGGGCGCGGTGCCGATCTGGACATGATAGGTCTTGGCGACATGCGAGGCCGGATCGAGCAGGCGGTTGGCCCAGCGCGTGTCGTTGGTCATCAGCAACAGGCCTTCGCTGGCCTTGTCGAGGCGGCCGACCGGCGACACGAAAGGCAACTCCAGTTCCACCAGGCAGTCATAGACGGTGCCACGATCCTGCGGGTCATCGCGCGTGGTGACCTGTCCGCGCGGCTTATTGATCATCAGGTAGACTTTTGCCTCGCCGACGATCTGCTCGCCGTCGACAGCGATGCGGTCGCGGCCGAGATCGACACGCAGCGACGGATCGCGCACCACCTTGCCGCCAACCCGCACGCGCCCTTCGGCTATCAGCAGCTCGGCCTGCTTGCGCGAACACAGGCCGAGTTTGGAAAGCGCCCGGTTCAGGCTAACGCCTGCCTTGGCGGCCTGGTGTCGGGCGATGTCTGGTGGCCGTGCCATGTCCTGCTTGCCATCCCAATGATCGGCATCGACAAATGCCACGCCCCGCATTGGCTTCGCAACCTGCCGCGGCATCAACATCACGGGTCGCGGGAGCGGGGCTGTTCTCAAATACGATGTGTCAGGGGGTCGGGCTCAACAGCCCGCCATGGAACGCTGCCCCGCGACGGACGTTGTTGCCGACGAGCGATTTGTCGCGAAAGGCACCGCCATGAAGAAAATCTACCAAAAGCCGACGCTCGTGAAGCGAGGCAGGCTCACCAGCCTGACGGCTCAGATCGTCGCTTCTGGGGTCATTCTGGGGGAATGATCCCCCAGATAAGGGAAGGGATAAATCGATGAGCGAGCGCGGCGTTGATTTCCTGCAGGGCTGGATCCACGAGCACCTGCCGGGCGAACTGCCTGCCGACAAGGCAACGGCTCGAACCCTAACCACGCGAGCTGCCCTGGATGCTCGGCATTTAGGCCTTGAGGTCAGCGAGATCGAAGAGGATCTCGGTCCGCTGGAACGGGTGATTTTCGAGGCGCTGGATCAGCCCGATATCTGAGCCCCCGATATGAGCCCATTGCAGGCGATATTGGCCCATCGCCATCCTGGCGGGGGCTTTTCCGTGATGGCATCCGTGGGTGCGCAGCCCTAGGCAGCCCGCGCAGCTGACGCTCCCCGTGCCGGCGGCAATTCGAACACAGTGGCGCCGTTCTCTCGGCCGCGTTCGACATAACCGATGACACGGAACCATTTGCCGACGTCGGCCCGCTGCAGCCAGCTGCGCGAGTGGATGGGAAGGTTGCCGGCCAGCGCCTGAATGTGGCGGATGTGGCGCCTGCAGAAGCGGACCGTCGCGGCGCTGAAGAAACCCTCCTGCGCGGCAAACAGCGTGTCGGCGGCGTCGCTGTTCTCGTGCCAGGCGACGATCGCCACCGTCTTGTCGCCCTCGACCAGCGCGTGCGCCCGGCCTTCCTTCAAATTCATCATCAGATTGTCGTAGGCGACCTTGCTGTCCTTGCCGGCGGCCACATACTCGTCCGACATCCGCGTGGACAGATCACGGAAGACACTTTCGAGATCGCCGATCGTAGCTGCGCGTGCTCGCATTTCTCCTCCTGCAGCCCCGGCAGGTAGTTTGCCCCAGGGAGAGGGGATCACCAAGCAAATCAAATCCGCCATTTGGCCTATGTGCGCAAAGTGATTTCAGAAGGCGGGTTTATTGCGTTGGCAAATCGCTCCCGTGGAACCGAACTTGCCTCCCCCGAATTGACTCGCGATCGCGTTCGGGCGGGGAAGCATGCAAGATCAGCATTTCGATGAGCCGGTTCGCGTGGCGCTCGGCAGGTCCAGAAACAAGATCTACAAGGTGGAGCGTGTCGCGCAGGCCGCCGATATCCTGATGAACCGATGGCCCGTGAAGACAGGCGGCTATCACGTCGCCGCCCGCAAAGCCTGCCTTGGCGTTCTGGAAGGCCTTCAAGAGGCGCGCTATGCCCGCGCCGCCTTCGTCAACGCGGCGATCGAGGCCGATATACTGGTCGAGCGCGACCGCGAGGGTTGAGCGGTCCATCGCCTCTTTGTTTGGCGTGAGGTAAACTGGCAGACCGGTCGGGAGCCTTCCATGTGCAACGACTATGAGCAGCATATTCTCTGGGCTGAATATTGCCGGATGCTGGAGTCGCTGGCACTCGAGATCCCGAACGATCAGACCGAACTTGACCTGCCGCGGGTTGATGACATCCATATCAACGATCCAGCCCCGATCATGCGCGCCGCCGGCGACACCGGCGTTGTTGAACTGACGTCGATGACGTTTGGATTTCCGCCGGCCGGCCCGAAAGGCGGACCAGTGTTCAACTTCCGCTCCGAAGGCCGGCAATTCGCCGGCAGCAAACGCTGCCTCGTGCCGGCATCCGCCTTCTTCGAGTTCACGGGCACGAAGTATCCGAAGGCAAAGCATCGCTTCACGCTCAACGGCTCGCCGTTCATGGCCATCGCAGGGCTTTGGCGTGAAGCTGCCGGCAACAAGCCGCCAACCTTCACCATGCTGACAACCGAACCTGGACCGGATATTGCGCCCTATCACAGTCGGCAGGTCGTGGTGCTTCGGCCCGGCGATTGGGCGGCTTGGCTCAGTCTGACGAAGCCGGAAGCCGAACTGCTGCAGCCGCTTCCAGCCGGCTCGCTGCGCGTGGAGACCGTGCGCCCCGAAAGTTCATAACTCGGTTGCGCAGGCTTGCCGGCACAGCCGGCAGGCCGAAATCAGGAATCCGTCGGTGCGGCGCCAGGAAGTCAAGCCCTTGATGTTCAGAGAAAACTGGTGCCCAAGGGGCGGATTCCAAAAGAAACAAATTTGACTTTGTTTCCAAGTGTTTGGCCCTCTGGAATCGTCACTGCGTGCCAACAGAAGTACCAACTAAATATTTCTGTGGATTATTTGATGAATGAGGAAGTGACGCCCTCCCGCCAGCCGGGTACGGCGCATGGCCACAACGAACATATGTTCCCAAGCGAACGCGGGCGAAAAGGTTGCTGACCGTGTAGACATAGTGCGGGCGGCAAAGCGGTTGAAGCTCAAGGCCAAGATCGCCAGGCCGTCGCCCAAAGGCTGGACCGGCTGCCGCTGCCGGCGATCATCGAAAAGACCGACAGCAGCCTCGCTGTGCTGGCGGCACTGTCGCCAGGCAAGTCCTGCTCCAGGATCCGCACGCCGGGGCGCCGCAGGAGCTTGCGCGGACCGACTTCGAGGCGCTGTGGAGTGGTTTCGTCGTCCTCGTCAGCAGCCGCGCCTTTGTGCAAGGTTTTTCGCGGCGTTTCGACTTCTCCAGGTTCATTCCCGAGATCATCCGCTACCGCTAGATCTTCGCTGAGGTGCTGCTCGCCTCGTTCTTCGTGCAGCTGCTCGGCCTGATCTCACCTATTCTTCTTCCAGCTTGTGATCGACCAAGGTGCTGGTCCACAACGGCCTGACCACGCTTGAAGTGCTGGTCATCGGCCTGTCGGCGGTGTCGATGTTCGGAGTGCTGCTCACCGGGCTTTGCACCTACACCACCATCCATGCAGCAATCGCTACTCAACGACAACCAGTCGCCGATCGCCGTCGACCGCGCTCGGATCGCAGCCCGAATGACTGCTCGTGACGGATATGAGAATCCTGTTGGCAACGCTCGAGGGCGCTGGTGCGGCCGGGATATGGACGCGCGCGAAAGCGCTGGAAGAGAGGCGCGTCATCTCGCCGGTCGTTTGGAGGGACCGGAGGTGTCATCAGGTTGACAATCAGCGGGCCGAGATCATCATCACTTCAAAAGCTTGACGTTCTTTTCATTTGAGGCCGAGATCGGCGCGAGACCGATTCGGGCAAGAAAATGAACTTATGCAGGCGTTGTACAAAAGATACTGCGAGTATCCTGATCTTAGTTACCAAGGAAGCCGTGTTCATAATGGAAACCAAGACGCCCAATTCGGTGGCCACTTCCAACATATTCGAACTGGCAGCGGATCTCCTATCTGGAATACACGACCAGATTGAGTCAGAACGGGTGAAGGACATTTGGAGGTTCTTGGACCTGCTTGGGCTGAGTGATTCGGACGAGCCTTTGACCGCCGATGTGGCAAACAGCGACAACAGAATATCGCTCTTGCGTGCCGCAGCGAAAATAGGCGGAATTTTCCGACTACACTCCAGACACGCGCCGGGGTTGACGTTCTTCGGTGGTGCTGCCCGTCCGCCGTTGGTTCCGACTTCGGATAGTACATCTGTGTCCGTCAGTCTGAACGGAGCTGGAGAAACGCCTCGGGAGGCTTTCGGGGCCTGTATTGGGGAAGGTGTCGAATACCTGTCGCAGTTCCGACACGCGGACGATGCTATCAAAGAGGGACCTTTCGCAGACATCGCGATCTGGAAGGATATGAATCTTGCCGAGCGCCTGACCGATTGGGTGGGCCTCCCCGCCACAGGACCAGATCCGGTCGAATGGTTCGCCGCGACGAGGCTTCACGACGGCGAAGCTGGCTGCCTGCCTGCCTGTCTTATCTTGCGGCCTCCGGCAGGTGACAATTTTGATCTGGGACGTCTTGCCCTCGGCAGCGGCTGTGCGGCCGGGCCGACTTGGAGCGCGGCTGTGACCGCAGCCTTGTGCGAGGTGCTAGAACGCGACGCGGTTGCAATGTGGTGGAGGGGTGGCCGAGCCGGCAGACCGATTGCATTGGAGACCTTGGCCAAAGCTGGCGCGATCGACCTTATCGGCAGGATCAGGAAGGAGACGCAGGGTCGTGTGACAACACTCATCGACATATCGAGCGAATTCGAAATTCCCTGCATTGCAGCGATATCATTCGATCGGGACGGCAGCGGCTTTGCCGCCGGCTTCGCCTGTCGTCTGAATGCCAGACAGGCCTGCAGGGCAGCTATCGTCGAAATGTGCCAGATGGAGCTCGGCCATGACGTCGTCTCCGCCAAGCGCTCGAACTTGGGTGCCGACAGCCTGAACGAGGCAGACATCAGGCAGGAACAGCGCAAGAAAGAACGTCTGGCAAGCCTGGCTCACCTCGTCGATGGCTTGATGGGCGCCATATCACTGAACAGCACGGAACCAGAGAGCCTTTCAGAAGCCCTCTCTAGGCTGGCGTCCGCCGGTTTCCATGCCTACGCTGCCGATCTGACCCGCGCCGAATTCGCCATCCCGGTCGCACGCGTCATCGTCCCCGGGCTGCAACCATACCCTTCAACGTTCGTCAGCTCGCGGCTCGCGGAGGCTGCGTCGCATAAATCTCCCTATGCTAATGGTATTGATTTATTCTAATATTAGGTTTGATCGATATTCTCTGGGGGAGTGATCGACAAAACTCAAGATGCGATCAGCAGAACAGCCGCAGGTACCAGACGGAATGGACGGAAATATCCGGCTGACGATCTTTGGAAAGGCGGCTCTTGCCTACGAGGGCCGCGAGGTTCCAATCGTCAATCGCAAATCAATAGCATTGCTGGCTTACCTGGCAAATACGTTGCATGGTTCGGAGAGCCGCGAGCGCCTGGCAGGACTGCTGTGGAGCGAGTCAAGCGAGGAGAGGGCACGCGCTTCGCTGCGGCAGACTGTCGGTGATCTCAAGGATTGCTTGGCCGTCTGCGAAACAATGCCCTTCACCGCGGACAGGCTGAACGTGTATTTTCGATTGCCGCTCGTCCGCGTCGATCTGCACGAGATGCGTGAATCGCTGGCTCGCGGCACCATCGATCCGGTGCTGCTGGAAAGAAAGCGGCTCTGTGACAGCTTGCTTTCAGGCTTCGAGGATCTGGATCCGGGTTTCCGCACCTGGCTGATGGTGCAGCGTCAGTGTCTGCACGATGAATTCGTGCGGTATCTCGAAGATATTGTTGCTGCACCCCCTGACATCGCCATGCTCAAGCGTGCGGGTTTGGCGCTACTCAATCTCGACCCGACGCACGAGCTGGGCTGCAGGGCGGCGATGGAAGCATCGGCGCGGTTGGGCGATCTTGCCGGTTCGCTCCGCCTCTACAAGTCGCTTTGGGACGTCCTCGGCGAGGACTTCGACTCGGAGCCGTCCGAGAAGACGCAAGATCTCGTTCTCGACATCAAGATGGGTCGCGTGGAACCGCCGCGCGGCGCTGAACCAGTGGGTTCAAGTGGTGGAGAGCCGACAGCGCGCAACGCCGTAACGTTCTTCGGCTCGCAGTCGCCTCAGCCTCAAATCAACCAGAGTCTGTTTCTCTTCGTCGGTCCGTTCGAAGCCAGCGAGATCGCCACGATCGCCACGGCTTCGATCCGTATCTTCCGTCATGAGCTGGTTGCCTCGCTGGTCCGGTTTCGCGACTGGGGCGTGCTCGACCTGGAAGGAAGATCGCCTGTCGATGTTGGCCGGCCAGCCTTCTTGATTGAAGCCACAGCCTTCGACGGCAATGGCTCGCTGCGCGTTGTCTTGACGCTGAAGGAGATCGCTACGGGGCGCTTCATCTGGAGCGAACAGTTTTCGATCGAGGCCACCGATTGGTACCAGACCCAGCAGCGGATGATCCGGCGCATCGCGGTCGCGCTGGACGTCAGCATGTCGTCCGAGCGCCTGACCCAAGTATCGAGCATCCCGGATCTGTCACTCGACCAGTTCGACAAATGGCTGAGGGCGCAGGAACTGATTTTCCGGTGGCGCCCGCAAGATGAAGCCAAGGCCGAAGCGCTCTTCCGTTCGATCATCAGCGAGGCGCCACGGTTCGCTCCCGCCTACTCCGGTATTGCGGGCATCCTGAACTCCCGTCACCTGATGTTTCCGGGCATCCTGCGCGCCAAGGACCAGCATGCCGAAGCCCTCAGCCTTGCCAAGACCGCGGTGCAGATCGATCCGATCGATTCCAGGACCCAGCTTCACCTCGCCTGGTCCTATGCAATGAACGGCATGCCTGACAGGGCCG
This sequence comes from Mesorhizobium sp. M0626, assembly GCF_040320665.1. NCBI lineage: Bacteria > Pseudomonadati > Pseudomonadota > Alphaproteobacteria > Hyphomicrobiales > Phyllobacteriaceae > Mesorhizobium > Mesorhizobium sp. M0626. Next base: position 97,696 of record NZ_JAMYQD010000013.1, read on the forward strand.
GCCTGAACTTCCTGTTGGCCTGCGAACTCAATTCAAACGATCCCTGGACGTTGGTGTCGGCGTCACTCGGGCTCGCATATTGCGACGATCTCGACAACGCGGAGCGGCTTTCGAAGCTGGCGCTCGATATTGGTCTGGGCCTGTCCAAACTGCATTGGAGCTATCAGGCCAGCATCAGGTTCATCCTCGAGGATTTCGCCGGATGCATCAATGCGGCAAATCAGGCGGAAGACATCGTCTTCTACATCGGTGCCTGGAAGGCGGCGGCGTGCGCCATCGTCGGCGATCTCGACGCCGCGCACCTGGAATTCCAAAAGTTTGTTTCTCTCATTCGCGCGAACTGGTTTTCTGCCCAGCCACCGAGCAACGAAGAGGTCGTTCGGTGGCTGCTGCAGTGTTTCCCGATTGCCAGCCCCAAGGTCCTGGCAAATCTTGAGCGGGGACTCGAACTCGCGGGTTTGGCCGCGCCGAGGCAAGACCACACGCTGCTGCCGGCTGGCCTTCTAGCGGCAGCCCCGGATCGTGTAGTCGGCGATGCGTGAATAGAAGAGCGTCTCGCGCTTGACATCATCGAATTTGGCAGTGCCTTTGATGAAATCGAAATAAAAATCGGGTATGCCATATTCTTTTAGGCCACCCTTCTCTGTGTCCAACTTCTTTTTCGACTGCGTGACCTGATTGTTGGGCGGCAGGCGCATAAAGAATACGTGATCGTAACCTTGAACGATCTGTATTTCCTTGTAGCGGGCAGGAACGTCGACCATGCCACCAAGCTGTTTCTTGAATTCCGCCATGTCACGCGGCCTTGACTTGGGATTCTGCGCCCACTCCACCACCTTTCTGCCGACGCCTGGAAAATCCAGGATATCGATTGGATCTGGAAACACGTCGGGGTTGTCGACGGGGTCTGGCATGATGTTCCTCCTATGTTGGTGTTAGTTGGAAGCAAACGACGGATCTGCATTTTCCAGGCCAAGGGTTCTGGCCGTGAAACGAATTAGGTCCGCCATGTCGGAAGGCAGTCCGGTCGGGAAGAGCAATTGCAGCAAATTCCCCTCGATCCTGCGATCCAATTCGATTTCGCCTGCAGTGGCGGCAAGTCTGGCGAGGAAAACGTCGCCGACGATGATCGAGCCGAGTGTCCCGAGACTGCAGCCGTCGGCCTCGTAGGCCGCCTCGAAGAGCAGCCAAAAGATCAGCGGCGGGTTGGTTGACAACTCGACCAATTCGGGCTCGGAAAAGTTGATGCGCGATGCTGTCAGCCAGTCTCGCAATACCTGCGCGCGCCTCGCATCATCGGCAAGCAAAGGAGAGCTGCCTCGAACGTCCGTTGGGAGGATTTTCAAGATTCTGTCCAAGGTGAGCAAGCCACCGACTGTTCCGCGGATCAGATCGCTGAACAGGAGTCCCGAGCAAAAGTTGTTGGGGAACTTGGTTTCGTCATCGTCATCGCCATCAAGAACTTCCCCGCCAGGCCCAGTTCCTACTGGAGAATTCGGGAACAGATCGGCGGTCAGGAGTTTTTCATTGAAGCATGGGCCGATCCGGCGGCTGAACTGAAGGCGGTTGGTGCCGGCGATTTTAAAGAACTTCGACCAGTCAGCGATCCACCTGAGATCCAAAGGAAATTTGTGTGGGCGTTCGGCGGAGCTGGTTTTGAGAATATCTCCGATGCCTTGCGGCTGATGGTCAGGATGTTCAGGTTCGTCATCGTTGAATGTGTAGTTTGTGCGCACCATGGCATGGCCGAGGCGATACGCTGCATGCGAGAACTCCAGAGGAATGCCGTCGGAGTTGGGTGCATCGGCCAGCGGCTTGTAGCCGTTGGCGACATATTGATCCCAGACCGCGCCTATCACCAGCTTGTTCAGCAGATCGTCCCTGATGATCCTGCGGTAGAGGAAGGAGGTTACCCAGCGGGCATTGGTAAACAGCTGACGCCCCCTGGGGGCGGGGTCGCCGTAAGTCGGCATGTCAGGCAACGCCCGTAAAGCAGTCACAACCGCGTTGTGGAGATGATGAAACAGGGCGGTGACCTGGGCAACAATGGCGTTGTCGTCATTCCTCTGTTCCGGAATGAGAATGTCGGGTCGCCCGGAGTCCACCGGCGTGTTTTCGCTCAGGTCGGATTGCTGAAATCGCGGAATGTCGCGATAGGCAAAAGGACACTTTCCGGCAGCCCCAAGGGCCGGTTCGGGCGAAGCGGGTGGGGTGGAAATCGAGCCCGTGCGCAACATGGTTCGGAAAAATTCACCAGGGTGCGATAGCTGGTATAAGGAACCGCTGAAGGCCGGACCATCGCCATAGAGACCGTCGAGTAACAAGGAGTTCTCGCGCATGTTCTTGCGGTTCGTCTCCGCCGCAGCTAGGTCCGTCAGCAAGGCGGAATTGCGGATAATGTCATGCGCCGCGAATTGCCCCAGATAGGTGTAGCCTGCGGGGATATTCTTGTTGACGTTCGCATCGCTGTGGGATGTAACGCCGTCCTTGAACGTATAGACCTCGTTCATCCGCCGCATCAGCTTGGCAAACATCACCTGGGTATCCCAGGCCTTTCCAAGACCGACATAAACATCCTTGATGTCGGGTGCATCACCAATGGTCATTCCGAAATTTCTGAAATGCGTGGGCGAAGCGCTCACGAAGATCGTCGTCAAAGCCGTATTGCCAGGCACGGTTACCTGGATGTCCATGGACACCAACAGATTATTGTCCGCCGCGCGGCGCCGATCCAAGCTGGCTAAGCTTGCGACCCCAAGTCCCCCATGTCCGCTCACGTTTTCCCCCAAACAGATTGCCAACATTGTTCTAGACAGAATATGGCTGTGTTCCCCCCGAACCAGTTATAAATTGACCTATCCGACAAGCAAGGTGGAGCAGCGGAAATCCGCTATTCAGCTGTATTATTCTTCATCACCTCCACAGAGGCGCGTCTTTTTACGTCCTGCGAGTAGTTCCTACCAGACTCTACTTTGGCTCGCAGCTCAGGACCTCCCGTCGCTGCGGCCGCCCCGGCCAAGCTGGCTGATCGGACAATAGAACCAATAAAATCACTTGCGTGAAATCACCGTGAAACGCGGTTGCTGGCGGCAGCCGATCTGAAATCACGGTGAATTCACGCGGCCTGGCGACACTCGGCTTCAAACCAATCCAGGGGGATCAGGTCATGACCCAACTATCGCCGACGGGAAATGCCACCAGCAACTGGGGGCAACGGCTGTGGGCAAGCAAGGAACGGCTCCGCCAGTTGTTGAGACGCATCTTGGATCCCGTCGCTCGCCTCTATGCGGCGAAGACCAGGAATACGAAGTGGATTTCGGAAGCTGGGCTCGCGGTCAATCCGGTCGTAGACATCATCCGCCTGACCCGCGTGGCAAGCTTCAGTGTGCTGGCCGGACTAATTGTTCTACTTATGACCGGTCAGGGGCGGGAACTCACGCTGGCGCTCGCCGAACCCATAGCCGATGTGTCCTGGGCTCGCTGGCTCGGATGGACTGGCTGGCTCGCTGTGGTTCAGCTGACGTTCGTCTGGTGGGCACTTTCCTGCACTCTTATGGCTCGCCTCAATCTGGACAACGCGAAAGGGGTCCGCAGGCAGCAGACGAAAGACGCCCGCGAAAAGCAGGCAGGAAAGAATCGCAAGGACCAGGCAGATAACTCGAACGAGGCAGAGGTGACCTATCCCTGGGCTGATGGCTTTATGGATCGGACATGGCCACAACAACTGCTTTTCGCCTGCTTCCTTGTCTACGCCATGAGCATCGTCACGGCGGCGATTAAGCTCAACATCGTGACCTGGCCGCTGCGTGTCCTGCTTCTGGTGAATATGACTCTGGTGGCGGTTGGCGCGAGACTGTTGTGGAGAGGGGCGGCCGACGAATTTCAGCCGGACATTTCGGCTGGCGGGACAAAGGCGACCAGCGAGCGGGCGGCCGACGAATCCAAAAAGCCCATATCGTCCGGGATGAGAAAGGCGATGAGCGGGCAGGCACCCGATTGGGAAGGGTTCACCGTCCTGTTTGCACTCGCCATGTTTGTGGTGCTGCTGTGCGTGTTCTGCTTCCTTCCGGCCTGGGGACAGTGGCTGGGAGCGCCAGTCGTCCTATTCGCCTTTCTGGCCATCGCGACTTCGATCCTCGGCGCTCTCAGCAGGATTTGTCATAGCAGCCGCTTTCCGATCCTGACGACCATGCTGGCCTTGCCGTTCGCGATGAGTCTCTTTGCGGGGAATGACAACCATGAGGTCCGATCGCTGACAGGGCCGTTGCTGGCCAGGCCGAGCATCGAAACCGCGCTGCTGAACTGGAGAAGCGGCCTGGGCCCGAACGACTGTCGGTCCGAAACAGATTTGAAAAAGCGCCGGCTCATTTTGGTGGCCACCGCCGGCGGTGGGTTACGCGCCGCCTACTGGACGGCGGCCATTCTGGGATCGCTTCAGGACAATGCGCCACAATTCCGTAAATGCGTGTTCGCCATCAGCGGCGTATCGGGCGGGAGTCTTGGCGCCGTCCTTTTCGCTACCGCGCTGAGCGAGCCCCTGGCGAACGACAAGCTGGTCTGCCCGGATAGCAGACGCAAAGGATTTGCCTGCAGGATGGATCAGGCTCTGTCCCGGGATTTCCTGGGGCCGACGATGGGTGCCACCCTGTTTCCGGACCTGGCGCAGCGCTTCCTGCCGTTCCGCCTCTTTCCAGATCGCGCCGAGGCGCTCGAAAGCGCTTGGGAAGCAGCCTTCTATAAGGAGGGCGGAGCCAAGCTGGAGGGAGGCTTCCTGACACTGTGGTCGGGCCAACGCGCGCACCCTCCGCATCTGCTTTTGAACGGCACCGATGCCGAAACCGGCGCTAGGATCGTCACCAGCGATCTCGATCTCACGGGGCGGTTTCCTGAAACGCTGGACTATTTCGACATCGCGCACGCGCCGATCAGGCTGAGCACGGCAGCCATGAACAGCGCACGGTTCACCTATGTCAGCCCGGCCGGAACCATACTTTACCCGCCGTCAATGCCCAATGCCGGCCTGGTCCAGGCGCGGATCATCGATGGCGGCTATTTCGAAAACTTCGGTGCGCAGACCGCGCTTGATCTATTGCGTGCCATAAAGTCGCCGCCGAAAGCGGAACCCACAACGTCAGATGACATCGAATTGTCGGTCATCCAGATCAGCAGCGATCCGGACCTCACCGACAGTTCGGAGCCCGATTTCAAACTGTGTGGCAAGGCGATGGGGCTCACCGCGCCCCGAGGCGAACTCGGCCCCTGGTACGAAAGGGCGTGGGGCCGTTTCGCCAGCGATAGCTTGGCGCCGATCGACGGCCTGCTCATGGTCCGAGAGTCACGGGGTCTGCTGACGGCCAAGCAACTCGCCTGTGCTGTCGATGATGCCGGCCACTACGTTCATTTCCGCATGAAGCCGAGGCTCTGGTCCAATGGTGGCTGGGTCTTCGGGAAGGGCGACGAGCGCTCACCACTGGGCTGGCTGCTGACCGGGCGTGCCCGCGACCAGATGACCGACCAGATCCACTGCGACGACGGAACGCTGGGCCAGCTCAACAAGGCACTTGCCTGGTTCGAGGCAACCCCGCGTCCGAGGCGTAATCATGAATGCCGGGATGGCAATGAAAAAAGTTAGCAAAATCAAGTGGCAAGGGGAAAAAGTGACATGAATAATTATTGCAGGATGGCGGCGATCGCCGCGGCAACACTGCTCGTGGGATGCGGCGGCAGTACGATCCACACGAGGTCGTCATTGGGCAGCGTCCAGACGCTCAGCATCGATGCGAAACAGCGGCTTGTGATGCAGGGCCGGCGTCAGGTGCCCGGCGGGGGGATCACCACATGTGCCGAACCCAGCCCCGACGCGCTGGTGGCGCAGGCCGCGGTCTTTTCAGCAAGCGGTAAGGGGCCGTCCGGCGCCTCGACCGTAAGTGGGAACGCTGCGGTTGGCTTTCAGGAATCGGCCGGGTCGCTGGCACACCGCACCCAGACAATCCAGATCTTGCGCGACGGGTATTACCGGCTGTGCGAAGCCTACATGAACGGTGCGATAACCGAGAACAACTATGTCACGGTCTTGTCGAACATAGACGTGACCATTGCGGTGATTGCGGCCATCGACGGCCTCGGCAACGCGCCATCGACACCTGCGGTTGCGATCGGCACCGGCAGCGTCACCGTCAATGGCGGCAGCGCCGATACCGGCGGCAGCGCCGCAATCGGCGCGGCGCCCGGAGGCGTTTTCAGCCAGCCCGGCACGGCCGGAGGGACTCCCGATACCTCGAAGAACGCCGCTGCCATCCAGGCCATCGTGCTTGAATACATTGCCTATGTCGAACGCCGTAATCGGCGGTTTGGAATGTAGCAATCCAGCGCGAAGTATTCCTCCCATTTGCATCGCGCTGCAGCGGAGCCGTCCGACCGACAGGGGGGTGTCGGACGGCTCCGTCCGGGGAGTTCGATTGCTGAACAGCGTCGGTTAACCGCGGATCGATCGCACTCCACCGCCGCGGCCCCCCTGGTCAATTTGGCCCGGCCGCGGGTGCGAATTCACCGTGAGACATGGCGGCCCGCGATGACCGTTCGAACTCACGATGGTTTCACGCAGGACGGTCGACACTTGACCGACAAGAGAAGGAACAGTCATGCCAAAGAAGTTTCGTTCCATCACATTGCTGCTGCCGCCGGGCCTGACGCCTGGCCGCTACCATGCACTCGCCGAGGGGCTGGTCGGCAAACTTGTGAACGATCCTGGCATCGCGAATGCGCAGGAACAGATGGGAACGGCGCGGTCCTACCAGGTTCTTTCGGAACTCGACCACGCGCCGCTCGAACACGTTCCCGTCCTCAACGATTCGACATGGACCCTGACGCTTCCACTCCCGGCCGACGCCGATCTCAAAGACGTTTCATCGACCGCCAAGTCACTGACCGACGGCGAGGGTGTCGAGGTCGAGACTGCAGCCGCGTACCGGACAACCAAGAGGGACTCATGAGCTTTGACCCGTCGGCAACGGCGAATCTGAACTGCAAACCAGGAGGAAATCGACATGGCTAGATCAGGACTTTCCCGTGCACAGGACCAGATCCACATTCTGCTGAAGTTCCCGCTGGAACAACAGCTTGGCGCCGAGACGGTCGCCGCTCTCGAAAGTACGGAACGCAATGTGCGCCGTGAGGCATTTCGGCGAATCGAGGCGCATGAACCGGATTTTCGCCCGCACGCTGAAGACGTCGTCAGGCGCATCTGCGCCAGGGTCAGCGCTAAGGCTCCGACCATGGCAGTCGCCAGCGAGGAATCGGGCCTGCATTTTCTGTCCATCGACGATTTCGACCCCAATGTCGGCCCTCCGGAAGGTGTGCCGGTCTACAATCCATACACGGGCGTGCTTTCGGTCTATCCGGAGCAAAACCTCGAGCCGGACGAAGCGGTGGCGGGCATCCGCGAGGCGGTGAAATCAGACGATGCTGTGGAAGGCGTCGAACGGGTCGTCATCTACCGGGCAATATCGGCGTTCGACACGACATTGCAGACCGAGCCGGAAAGTGATGGTTACGGCTACGACTATTCCGAAATGGCGGGCCTGGATGCCCGTCGGCATCAGGCGGCGCTGCAAACCGCTTTGGCTGGCGAATCCGTGCCATGGGGCATCGACCAGATCGGCGCCCGGGCGGCCTGGCGCAGGGGCTACGCCGGCCAAGGCGTTGTCGTGGCTGTCGTCGACACCGGCATTTCTCCACATGTCGATCTCGCTTTGCCGGTGCGGGGCGCCACATTCGTGCCCGGCAGCATTTCCTACACCGACGATCACGGTCACGGCACTCATGTTGCCGGAACAATCGCCGCCAGGCGCAGCAACGGTCTTGGCGTCGTGGGCGTGGCGCCCCAGGCGCGTCTGATGGCGGTCAAGGTTCTGGCGCGGGATGGCTATTCCCGCGGCGATTCAGTGGCGCTTGGCATCACCTGGGCCGCGAACAACGGCGCACAAGTGATCAATCTGAGCCTTGGAAGCGGGCAAGCGTCGGATTCGCTGCGTCGCGCTGTCATCTATGCGCGATCGCGCCAGGTGATTGTCTGTGCCGCGGCCGGCAATGATTATGGCGGGGCGGTGTCATATCCGGCTGCTTTCGACGATGCTTGCATCGCGGTCGCAGCGACCGACCAGTCGAATCGCAGAGCCAATTTCAGCAATCGCGGTTCGCAACTCGATCTCTCCGCGCCAGGCGTCGGGATCGAATCGACGTATCTGGCCAACACCTATCGTGAGCTGAACGGCACGAGCATGGCGACGCCCCATGTTGCCGGCGTGGCAGCAATCCTGCTTTCCCGCTATCCGGGCCTCAGCCCGCTCATGGCGCAGCGCCATCTCGAGGCCACCGCCATGCCGCTCGGCGCGCCCGATCTGTACGGACGCGGGCTCGTTCATGCCGAGCGGGCAGTCGCCACCCAGCCGCAACCTGTTGTCAGTCCGGCGGTCGCGGTCGTCGTGGCGCCTGCCGCTGAAAGCGATCACGAAGTCGCAACGCCGGCGGCCGCAGCCGGCCGGTCAGCCGCATCCAAGCGCGGCCATAACAGCAGCCGATAGGAGGGGAAGATGGCCAACTACCGACTTTTCATCGAAAAGGCGCCGTCGATAATGGATGCCTTGAAACGCGACTTCCACTTCACCACCGTGCAGACGGCGGCGGTGCTGGGCAATACCGGCCATGAGTGCAATGGCTTCCACACGATGCAGGAAGTGCATCCGATTGCGGGGCGCGGCGGCTACGGCTGGGAGCAATGGACGGGTCCTCGACGGCGTGCCTTCGAGGCATGGTGCAGCCGGCAACATCTCGACATCGATTCCGACCAGGCCAATTACGGCTTCTTGAAACACGAACTGTCGACGACGCACGACTACGCCAGTCGCGCCTTGCTGCGGGAAACGGATCTGGTCAGGGCGGTCCGGGTTTTCGAACGCAAATATCTGGTGGCGGGTGTGCCAAACTACCCGAGCCGCGAACGCTATGCCCAGGTCGCTCTCGACGCCTACCGTGCCCATGCTGGAGCAACGGAAGGTCTTGCCATGAAGAGTGTGGCCGATCCGGCGGCAGCGGCATGGCTCGACGACGGGTTGGACACCCTGAGGGAGTTAGCAACAACGAGCCAGCTCGGTGCGGACAGCTACATCGGGCAGGTCTATGGCGCAAAGCCCGATTGCGGATGCCACGGCACGACGCAGCTGATGGAATCAGCCGGGCTCGAATTGGCGCCCGCATCCATGCTGGAACTGGCAGCGGCGCCGGTGATCCATGATACCGCGTCCTGGGGGGCACATCCGCCCAAGAGCGCGATCGCGGTTCTGAACAGGCGGCCCAAAGGCATTGTCATTCACCACACGGCCAGCGCCAATGTCGCTGATACATCCCTGGTGCATGCCAAGCAGCTGGCTCGAAATATCCAGAGCTTTCACATGGGGCCACAGCGAAACTGGAAGGATACCGGCCAGCACTTCACCGTCAGCCGCGGCGGGCACATGCTGGAAGGTCGGCACCGCAGCCTTGAAATAGCCCGCGCCGGCCAGAAGCACGTGCTGGGAGCGCATGCCGGCGATGCCTGCAACAGCGACTACGTCGGCATCGAAAACGAGGGCACCTATATGGTCGGCCTGCCCCCGGCCGCGCAGTGGACGGCGCTGGTCCAGCTCTGTGCCTGGCTATGCAACCAATATGGCATGAGCACCGCCGACATCATCGGCCATCGTCAGTGCAAGAGCACGGACTGTCCAGGCGATCGCTTCTTCGGGCAGCTTTCAAAACTGCGCAATGACGTCGATGCCGCTCGATGAGCGCTGCCGGCGGCATCGTATCGCCGCCGGCTCCCATCCGCCTGCCAGTCGTCGTCGCTGGCTTTCGATCATGACTGTTCGCGGCTTTCGTCCGCATTGCTGAAGGAGATTCCTCCATGAAGGGCCTGGGCGTTCTCATCTTCGCCATCGCCGTCGCGCTTTCGTCAACATCGCGTTGGGCGGCAATTCCAGCTATGACTTCGGCCGGGTCTGGGCGTGGGCGATAACGGCAGTCACATTTGCGGCACTGCTTGCCTATGTCGGCAATGCGTTCAAGCAGCGGCTGGACGGCATCTTCATCGACGATCGCAACCGTATCAGCCTTGCACGCTTCCAGCTCGTTTTGTGGACGGTGTTGCTTGTCTCCGCATTGATGACAGCCGGCCTGTCGAACGCCGCGCTCGGCGACGTCACGCCGCTCGCCATCAAGGTGCCACCGGAGGTTTGGGCTTTGCTGGGCATCGGTGCGTTCAGCTTCGTCACCGCGCCGGTGTTGGTGGAGAGCCGAAAGAAGGACAAGAAGCCGACGGCCGCGCTGGTCGAGCGCGTCGAGGCCACGGTGAAGGCGGAAGATGCGCTGACGAAGACCGTCAAGCTCGACAATAATGTGCCGTCCAAGGAGGAGGCGCCGGAAGCGCGCTGGATGGACATCGTCCGCGGCGATACCACCGCCGGATACGCGCAGATCGACGTCAGCAAGGTACAGCAGTTGGCGTTCACGATCCTGCTGGTTTCGATCTATGCAGGGGCACTCTCCGACAAGATGATCGTCGACAGCAAGTTGCCGTTTATCAAGGACTTCCCAACGATTGACCAAGGCTTCGTAGCGCTGCTTGGGCTGAGCCACGCGGCTTATCTTGCGTACAAGAAGACCGCGAAACGAGGAACAGGCGCCGAAGCCTTAGGCAGACAAGGCCTCCGCCGGCCGAAACATGATCGGAAGTGGGGGTCGTGCCCAAGACGCTGCCTGGAGACATTGCCGCGAGGGGTGGGGCTAAGAACAATGGCACTGAATGTCTGGAATAATCCTGACTTCCTGAAGCTGAAAGGCGAGATCATCGCCGAGGCCAAAAAGCCGGACGATAAGCACCCGTCCAAATCCAAAATGGATGAGTTCTTTTGGCTGAAGGCGGCAGCCATGAACGATACGGGGGAGCTGCGGCTGTTTCGCGACGTCAAACCGGACGGAAGCGGCGAGCCATATCGCATTGCCAACATCGTCCTGCAGGGCGGTGGTGTTCTCGGCCTTGCGCATGCCGGATTCGTCACCGGCCTTGAATTGGCCGGCGTCCGCTTTGCCGGTATCGCCGGAGCTTCGGCCGGCGCCATCATGGCGATGGGCTTGGCAGCCGTGCGCGGCAAAAACCTGCTCGACCCCACCCATGAAAAGGTGGTGGAAATCGTCGGCGGCATGCCGATGAGCGCGTTCATCGACGGGCCGTTTCGCACGCGCAGGCTCATCAAGCAATTTCTGCTCAAGCGAATCTCCTTGCTTCCTTCGGCTTGGCCGGCCTGGCTTAGAGCGCTGCGCCAGATACTGCGCAAGCGTGGGCTCAACCCCGGGAATGCCTTCGAAGATTGGCTGCGCGGCGTCCTGGCTGAGAACGGACTTCGAACCGTCGACGAATTGTTCAACACGCTGAGAGATGTCGGCAAGCAATTGCGCGACGCAACCACCGCCAGTCCAGAACAGGCCTTGTTTGCATCGTGGCAGCTTGGCGACGACAAGCAAACTGGCGACAAACAACTTGGAGAGGACCTGCTTCAGATCATGGCGGCCTGCACGCCCGTCGGCGTGAAGTTTCAATTCCCCCGCGACGTCAGATATCTGTCGGTGGAAACGAATTCCAACTCGCCCGCCGCCCTGGTGCGAGCCTCGATGTCGATCCCACTGTTCTTCGAGCCGGCCCTTTTCGACGTCAACAAGAAGACGTGGGAGAGTTTTATCTCGGTCAGACTTGCAGAGCTCGTCGACAAAGACAAACACGACGAGTTTGCCGGGATCGATCAGGTTGCGTTTCTTGACGGCGGTATTTTTTCAAACCTCCCGGTCGATGCTTTCAGGCTGACAATGCCGGACGTGCCGACGGTCGCCGTGCCGCTGATGAGCACGACGTTGGCGAAACCCTATCAGCGCCGCGCACGCTTGAGCAGCCTTGTCACGGATGTCGGCACGGTCGCGTTCACGATTCGCAACCAGCGTGATCGCGATGCGATCGACCAGCTGAGGGAGGCCAGCAAGCGCTTCGAAGCTCGACGAGAACAAGAGAAGGACGACGACAAAAAGTGGGCCATGCCGCCGTCTTATCCGTTCCGGCTGGCGACCCTCAATGTCGGCAGTACCAACTGGCTCAACTTCGTCATGGATGAGACCGAGATATGGACCTGTTCTTGATCGGCATGAACCGGGCAAAGGGCTTCATCCAGAATGAAATGAAAGGGGAGAAGTAGAAATGGCTAAGCACCCGAATGGACCTCCAGCTGAAACGCTGATCGACAGCGCGACCAGGCTGATGAAGGAACTCGCCGATTGCGATGGCAAGATTGCGATTGCGATTGCGAAGCAGGTCGCGAATGTTTCCGCCGATGACAAGGCAAAAAAAAATTGCCGATGCCAAGGCAAAAGAAATTGCTGATCTGACGAGTGACCGCGCCACTCTATTGACGAAGCTCGTCGAAAACGTCGGCCAGCTGCTCGACGCGCGCGATGCGTGTAATAACGAGATCGATGAGTTGGCTCGCGCCGGTCACTCGACCATTACCCTGGAGAGGCGTCGGGACGCCGTAAAGCACGCCTTGCCAGCGCCTCTTGCCGAGCTTCAAAGAACGGTCGAGAAATTCGGCGATGATGCTATCTCCGCCGCCTACAAGCTGGCTGACGATGAAAAGAAGCCCGCCCGGTTCTATTCCGGTATCAATCCTTCGGTGTTCAAACCAGAAGCGGAAAAGGTCACGGCCGAAAAGGGCCGGGATCTCGACGCGATTACCCAAGTCACCATTTCCAAGGCCGATGCCGCGAGAGAAGTGAACCGCCTGCTCGGTCTCACGAGCGCCACGCGCATCGCGGAGGAGATGGACATCGTCACCTATCACGCCGAGGCCACCAGGCTGTTCGAGCGGGTGCGAGCCGAATTCAACGATATATCGGAAGATTTCAGCACGGCGTTTCAAAATGAAATTCTGGATGAACAAAATAAAATCTCCAACGGCCACGATCTGCGCGACATGCCGCTCAAGGACAGGCGCGAAATCTTGCAAGCGCTGATCCCGGCTGGCGGCCATATCCAGTTCAGCGAGGCCATGCCCGGCACTGGCGAGGCCGTCTATCATCTCGCCTGTGAGGCTGGCCTTGAGGGCATCGTCTCGAAGCGCCTCGACAGCGTCTACCGCAGCGGCTCGACCATGAACTGGCGCAAGATCAAGTGCTACGTCGAGAAGGAGGCACTATGGGACCGCGTACAGGGCAAGGCCGGTGCTCCGCCGCCAAAAGGGCTCGCCAAAGAGAAGGCCGAATGGCTCAAGCCGGGATTGGTGGGGCGAGTCAAGTTCCTGAAGGGCGAGGAGAAGCTTCGCCATGCGTCGCTGAAGGATTTCCGCGAGGACGATTGAGAGCGTGAGAGGGCGCTCTGGTCTATGGATGACCTTTGCGAGAAGATGGACGCCCCCTGCATCGAAGGCGGGCAAGCGCGGCCCTTACAAAAAAACGAGTATCGGTATGAATGATCATCGGCTGTCAGGGCGCTACAAAGCGCTCATCGCTGCCAACCTCGCAATTGCCTCGACGGGCATTCTCCTGCGGCCCCTCTATCCGAAGAGCATCTATATCGCGATGTTTGTCATTGCTGTGGCTATGGCGGTCTTATCGGCGTGGCTGGTGCTGCTCACGATGAAGGAACCATCATCGTTGAGGCGCGAGAAACAAATCGGCCTCATCCTCGCCCTCCTCTTCCTTGGGGCGAGCGTATATGGAATTTACCTGACGTCGGCTTCCATCTTTCTTTGAACAGAGCGCAACTCCAAACTGAGACACTACCGAGCGTGCCAATCCCTTGACTGCGTGAAGACGTTACGTCACCTTTCACATCGTGCCTTGAGAGAAGCGGCCCTTGGCGTCTTTCGGACAAGCCGCGCGATAACCGACGATGGGTGAGCCCTTACGTCGAAGAGAAGTAAGAAGCAGCACGGCTGCCCGACATAACTCCGTACTCAACAATCCGGCTCGCCGTCCGCTCTACGGGCGTTGCGGCCTCAAGAGCGAATTGGAGAAGGTCATGACAGCCGAACGATTGAGAGTTCGCGATGCCGGCGGTGAGGGCTATGAAGTCCTCGACTACGACGGACAGCCCATCACCATTTGTGCCACCATAGTCCACGCGGCTCAGTATGTGCGCAGTTTCGCAGCGCGTTTCTGGCTCGACTGGAGCCTTAGCCCGGCAACAAGCAGTATCTCCGCCAGCTTCCTGGGCTCCGATAGCGTTGGCCGCATCCAGCGCGACAAGTCGCGGGGTCTGCGAGAGGGCACTTGGCGCTGGTCGATTTCGACCAATGACAATCGGTGGCGCAACGACGTGGGTCCGCGCGGCCATGAGCATGACAAGGACATAGCCATGGTCCAGCTAGAGCACGAGTTTACATGCTATCTAGCCAACACGCCCTACGGCCCCTCACCTTACGCTCGTGCCAAGGGTCTGGAATGAGCATCGTGACCCGTACCCCGTCGGATCATCCTTACCTCCCGGCCCTGATCATCGCCCGAGCGAATCGCCAACTCCGCCTCGACCTCGGCGTTTTCCCTCTGGGTGGGGAAAGCAACCCGAGAAGTGGCCGAGAGGTGCCGCGTGGACCCTTACGCATGCCCATGACGCGGGGCAGGTGGCGGGCATTCGCTGCGGTCATTGCAACATCACCCGATACTACAAACCGGCAGAACTGCGAGAGATAGTCGGGAACGTCACCATCGATAGAGTGCGGGACAAGGTGCTTTGCCAGAAGTGCAAAAGCCGGGAGTGGATGAGCGCACAGTTGTTCCACCCCACTGGGGAGCAGGCACACCGAATCCGCTACAGGCGCCTCGTGGAAATCCGCTGGGAGAAGCGGGTGATCTGGAAGGACGAATGAACGTAGGTTGCGGAGATTGCGGGGGAGGGCCACGAACGAGGCGCTGAATGGGGAGGCTAGGGCAGGCCGGAGCATTCGTTCCACTGGGCAACTTCCTGCCGCTATCGGCGATCTTCGTCTCACATGATCGAGGACTTGCCGGAGCGGTCCGTCGGCCGGGGTCTCCCTCCTACCCGCTTTGCTTTTGGTCGGCTCTGTCGGCAGGCATCGCCCGGTCGGGATTGAAGCGCTTGAGCGCCTTTTCATAGAACTCGACGTTGATGCCTCCAAGATCGTCCGGGAAGGCATCGTCGTTTCGGTGGAGCCCAATCGTTTCAGGCAAAACGTGAAGGCCTTGGTGGACCGCTTTCAGGCGAAGTGGCAATCGGGCGCTTTCGTCTAGAGCAAGCTCGAACTGCGCCAAGGCGGTCTTCTTCCCGTCTATGTAGTCGTAGACAATTGCCTCTATTGTGCCACCCCATCGCTTCCGCCCCTCGACCATAAGGCGGGTGTAGACGTAGTTCTTCTCCAGTCCTCCGGAATACAACGACCTCGCCACGGTAGACCCGCAAGCGCAAACACAACGGGAGACCCGTCAACTGTGGAGGCAGTTCGCTCGTCGTCAGTCGCGTCTATCCACCCTTCCAAGTCGGTCGTCCACACACCCGAGTACTGCTGATCTAACAGCACGAGGTCGGTGACGTTTTTGTACGCTGCGGGTGCCTCGTTGAAGAAGGAGTTCACCTTGGCGGGAAGCTCCAACAAGCCCAAGAACACGGCGACCACCCACCCGGAGGCCGCAAGAAAGGCGGCCCGCTTGAGGTTCCAAGTGGTCGCCGGGACCTCTGGCGCCTTGCGCTATGTCATCGCAGGAATGTTCCGCTTCGCCACGCCGCCCTCCGCTACACTTTGGGTTTGCGTCTGGACGGTCGGCCGACACCCAAGGCCGCCTTGAGACCACGTTGGGCCACCTCAAGTCGGGCGTCGGGGCCGCCGTAGCGCTCGCTCATTCCGCCGCTGGAGTGACCCAAGATCAAGTTTCGGTCGAACTCACTCACGCCAGCAAGCGTGAGGCGATCTTCCATGCGATGCCGGAGCGAGCGGACGACGATCTTCGGATCATCGGTTATCGCGCGAACATGCTTCATGAGCACCGCAGAGGCTGCGTCAGCGCCGCGCAATCGACCATAGCGGGAGAACAGGGCAGGGCCTTTCCCGGCCGCCTCCGTGGCCTCTTGTGCAGCTTTCAGGGCGTCGCCTATCAGCGGAACTCTCCGCACAGAGCCTGCCGTCTTGAGACGCCTGTGGGGGTGGGGGACAAGATTGATGTAGGGGATGGCAGCGCCAAAAACCACGTCAGGGAGGAGAAGTCCTGCCACCTCTCCC
The DNA here is from genome assembly GCF_040320665.1 of Mesorhizobium sp. M0626. Classification (NCBI taxonomy): domain Bacteria; kingdom Pseudomonadati; phylum Pseudomonadota; class Alphaproteobacteria; order Hyphomicrobiales; family Phyllobacteriaceae; genus Mesorhizobium; species Mesorhizobium sp. M0626. Next base: position 114,003 of record NZ_JAMYQD010000013.1, read on the forward strand.
AGACGGCATCCTGTCCCCTCGACAATCCGCCATATGCGCCAAAGGTCTTCCCCCGCGCGGGCCTCAATGCGCTGCCGGAGCGGGCCTATCATCGCCTCGGGGATGGGCTTCCGCTCATCAGTCGCCGCCGTGGTCGACACCTCTGCCCCTTTGATAGGAAGGTTCTGGAACGGGTTCGCCATCGTGTCTCGAAGGCCGAACTCCGTCATGCCCAGATTTATCACGGCCCGGACATCATTCATGTAGCGACGCACCGTAGCGGCCTTCATGCCGAGGTCGCGCACCAGATAATCCCGGACGTTTCGGGCATCCTCTCGGGTGAGGCTGGTTATGGCCCGGTCTTTGCCGACCCCGGCGAGGGACAGATGCTCCATGTTGCGGTTTACCCGCGCGGTCTTTGCCGTCTCGTTTATGTCGCCGACCACGCGCTCCTTCAGGTAGAGCTTTCGGGCATCCTCAATCATGGGCGCGGGGCGAGACAACTTCCCGCCGCTGGACAGGATAGCTACGGCGCGGTCCTCGACCTCATCCCCTGCCGCACGGTCCTGCCTCGACAGATAGCTTTCCCGGATCACATCAACAGCGTCTGGGTGACTACCGGGCAACTCACGACTTCCAATATGGACGGTCATGGCCGCAAGCTCTTGCGCCCGTCTCTCCGCTTCCCGGTGGACCTCTAGGGGCGTCCCCGCCAATGCGCCTGCATCGCGCCTCATGCGAGCGCCGGCCACCAGCCGCTCAAATTCCACATTGACCTTTGGGAAGTTGCGAAGGGCCTCCCGTTCCGTGGAGCCGAGCAAGCGCTTGAACTCCCCCTTGCCGACGATGGATATGGTGTCGCCGGGGAGCCTTCGTCTGTAGTGCCAAGTTCCGGCCTTAGTGCGGAAAACGTGCTTCAAAACAAGTCCCATTGTGGACCTCCGGTGTACCGGAATGTGGACCGCTAGGAAAGACTAAGCCTTGAAATCGTTGAGAAACAGGAGCTTCCGGGATGCCCTTCCCGAGAGATGGGTGACAGTTCATTCCGGAGACATGGATTACACTTTCGGCCCTTTGCAAGGAGAGCAAGGTGCCTTGGAAGGAGTGTAACGTCATGGAAGAGCGGCTGAAGTTCATTGCCCGGCTGCTGGACGGCGAGAAGATGGCGGTGCTTTGCCGTGAGTTCGATATCTCGCGCAAGACCGGCTACAAGATCCTCACACGCTACAATGACAGTGGCCTTGAGGGGCTGACGGATCGATCACGCCGACCCTACCGCCACGCCAATCAGCTTCCGTTTCAAATCGAGAAGCTGATTGTGCGCCTCAAGCAAGACAAGCCGACCTGGGGTGCGCCAAAGATACGCGAACGGTTGGCCCGGCTGTATCCTGACGTTCACCGGCCTGCGATCTCGACGGTGCATGCGGTTCTCGACCGCCATGGCCTGGTCGAGCGCCGCAAGCGAAGGCGCAACAGGGCGATGGGAACACCACTTTCAAACGGCTATCGGCCCAACGATCTGTGGTGTGCCGACTACAAAGGCGAGTTCATGCTCGCCGATCGGCGCTATTGCTATCCGCTGACGATCACCGACTTCGCCAGCCGCTATCTCATCGCCTGCGAGGCGTTGTCGACTACCAAGGAAGCCTATGCCTTCATGGTGTTCGAGAGCGTTTTCAAAGAGTTCGGCCTGCCCAGCGCCATAAGGACCGACAATGGCGTTCCCGTTGCCAGCCCAAACGCGCTGTTCAATCTCAGCAAACTGTCGGTCTGGTGGCTGCGCCTGGGCATCGACATCGAGCGCATCCAGCCGGGCTGTCCGCAGCAGAACGGGCGCCATGAGCGCATGCACCTGACTCTCAAGAAGGAAACCACCAAACCGGCTGGCGCCAATTTCCTGCAGCAGCAGGCCAGGTTCGATGACTTCATCAATGAGTTCAACTCAGAACGCCCACATCAGGCGCTCGACATGGCCTGTCCAGCCGAGCGCTACACGCCGTCACCGCGCATCTATGCCGGCCTGCCGGATCTCGATTATCCGTTTCACGACAAGGCCGTCACCGTCACCACCTGCGGCCGCATCTGCTACAATCGCAAGAAGATCAACCTCAGCCTCGTCTTTGCCGGCCAGACCGTCGGCATCAAACAGGTCGAGGACCATATCTGGCTGGCTTCCTTCATGGATTATGATTTGGGCTACTTCGATGATGAGACATGCAGGCTCGAACCACTCCAAAACCCCTTCGGGCCAAAAGTGTTACCCATGTCTCCGATATAAACCGTAACCTATGTGTCCGGAATGGACCGGAGAGAAGTGGTGCCCAGAGGCGGATTCGAACCACCGACACGCGGATTTTCAGTCCGCTGCTCTACCAACTGAGCTATCTGGGCCTCGCCGGGAAACGAGACATCGCCTGACCGGATTTCAGGAAAGCGCCGTGGGGCACCCCTTGAAAGCGCGTGGGTTATAGCACGGGAATCCGGCCTGTCCAGCGCCTAAGCGCTGATTTTCCGGGGCAATTGTCGCAGACAATACCGACGCCGGCAAAGCAGCAATTGCGTAAGGTCGGCGAAGTGGAATTGCGCGGCCGGCACCGCCCAAACCCTACTTCGGCTCGTCGCTCTCGTCCTCGTCATCCCGCGCGGTGATGACATAGGCGCCCTTCAGCCAGCGGTTGAGGTCGATGTCCTTGCAGCGCTTCGAACAGAACGGATAGGTCTCGCGCGCCGACGGCTTGCCGCATTCGGGGCAGGGGCGCTTCGGGCGCAGTGGTGTGACCTTATCGTCCAGGCTCATGGCCGCGCGGTATGCCAGCTGGTGTGGACCTTGAAGCCTTCGCCCGAAAGCAGCGCCACTGTCTCGTAGAGCGGCAGGCCGACGATGTTGGTGTAGGAGCCGACCAGCTTGACGACGAACGACCCGGCGAGACCCTGGACGGCATAGCCGCCGGCCTTGCCGCGCCATTCGCCGGAGGCTACATAGGCGTCGATCTCCTCGCGCGGCAGCCGCTTGAAGCGAACCCTGGATTCAACCAGCCTTTGGCGCAGCTTGCCGCCCGGCGTAATCAGGCAGATGCCGGAATAGACCCGGTGCGAACGGCCCGAAAGCAGTCCAAGGCAATTGGCGGCGTCGTCCAGCGTCTCGGCCTTGGGCAGGATACGGCGTCCGACCGCGACCACCGTATCGGCGGCCAGCACGAAGCCCGGCGCATAGTCTTCCTCGCTTTTCAGCGAGGCCAGAGCCTTCTCGGCCTTTTCCTTCGACAGCCGCTTGGCCAGCGAGCGCGGATGTTCGGCGCGCAGCGGCGTTTCGTCGACATCGGCCGGCAGCACGCGGTCCGGCTCGATGCCGGCCTGTTGCAACAGTTCGATCCGGCGCGGCGAACCAGAGGCAAGCACGAGCTTCTGCAGGATGCTCATCGCGGTTCGCGCCGGACTGTTACTTGAAACGGTAGGTGATGCGGCCCTTGGTCAGGTCATAGGGCGTCATCTCGACCAGGACCTTGTCGCCGGTCAGCACACGGATGCGGTTCTTGCGCATGCGGCCGGCCGTATGGGCGATGATCTCGTGTTCGTTTTCGAGCTTCACCCGGAACATCGCGTTGGGCAACAATTCCGTCACGACACCCGGAAACTCGAGGACTTCTTCCTTCGGCATTCGATACCTTTGCTTGGATTGCAGTTCCGGCGCCCTGGAGCGCCCAGGCCGGAATTTCGGCGGAACCTATATGATAATCGTGCGCTTGTGAACACGCTTAGATCGCGTCATAAGCGACGCGCTCCAAGCTTTCGTTTTATGCATGTCGTTGTCTCAAAACCGGGACCGCTTTTGAGCGACATGCATCAATCCGCCGCGTTTTTTACCTCCGGAAGCAGAAAACGTCGGCTGATGCGCGCTTTCAGCCGTTCTCTCACGTCGCGATAGCTGGCCATGATCTGCTCGCGCCTGCCGCCGACATCGGTCGGATCCGGCATCGGCCAGTATTCGACGTCGACGGCAAGCGAGCGGGTGAGCTCGAGCGCGGCGTGGTGGGCTTCCGGCGCCAGGGTGACGATCAGGTCGAAATAATCGTCCTCGAGATCGTCCATCGAGCGCGGCTGGCGCTCGCCCAGCGTCAGGCCCTCTTCGGCCAGCACCGCGTCGACGAACGGATCGCGCTCGCCCCTGTGCACGCCGGCAGAGGCGACGAAAGTGGCCGGCGGCAGCATGCGCCGCGCCAGCTGCTCGGCCATCGGCGAGCGCACGGCGTTCATGCCGCACAAAAACAGTATCGAGCGGGGCGCCCCAGTCAGGTCTAACCCCGCCAGTGCAGCACGCAGACCAGCGTGAACAGCCGCCGCGCCGTGTCGAAGTCGATGTCGATCTTGCCGGCCAGCCGGTCCATCAACGTCTGCGAGCCTTCATTGTGCAGGCCGCGCCGGCCCATGTCGATCGCCTCGATATGGCTCGGCGTCGAGGATCGGATGGCGTCGTAGTAGCTTTCGCAGATCAGGTAATAGTCCTTGACGATGCGCCTGAGCGGCGTCAGCGACAGGATATGGGTGACGACATCAGCACCATCCTCTCGGGCGACCGCAAACACCAGCCGGGATTCGGCCAGCGACAGCTTCAGCCGATAAGGCCCGGCGCCGTCATCATTGACCGGCTGAAAGCTGTTCTCCTCGATCAGGTCGAAGATCGCCACCGCGCGCTCATGTTCGACATCGGGCGTCGAACGGCCGATCGACTCGTCGAGCTCGACATCGATCAGCCTTGCGCGGGTTTGATCGCCGTCCGCCATCGCCGCCTACATGTTCAGCCGGATGGCGACGGAGCGGCCATGCGCGTCGAGGCCTTCCGCCTTGGCCAGCGCAATCGCCGCCGGCGCAAGTGCTCTCAGCTGCACCGGCCCGAGCTTCAGGATCGAGGTGCGCTTGACGAAATCGAGCACCGACAGGCCCGAAGAGAAGCGCGCCGAACGCGCCGTCGGCAGCACGTGGTTGGAGCCGCCGACATAGTCGCCGATGACTTCGGGCGTATGGCGTCCCAGAAACACAGCACCCGCATTGCGCATCCTGGCCAGGAAGCCCTCGGCATCGTCGATGGCGAGTTCCACATGTTCCGCGGCGATGCGGTCGACCAGCGGCAGCGCGGCCTCGATGGTCTCCACCAGGATCACCGCACCGAAATCGCGCCAGCTGGCAGCCGCCGTCTCGGCGCGCGACAGGCTCTGCAGCTGCCGCTCGACCGCCTGTTCGACGGCCTTGCCGAAGGCCGGATCGTCGGTGATGAGGATCGACTGCGCCGACACGTCATGCTCGGCCTGAGCGAGAAGATCAGCGGCAATCCAGTCGGGATCGTTGCTGCCGTCGGCCACGACCAGCACTTCAGACGGTCCGGCGATCATGTCGATGCCGACCGTGCCGAACACCTGGCGCTTGGCGGCGGCGACATAGGCATTGCCGGGCCCGACGATCTTGGCGACCGGCCGGATCGTTTCGGTGCCATAGGCAAGGGCGGCAATCGCCTGCGCGCCGCCGACGCGGTAAATCTCTGAAACGCCTGCTAGATCGGCGGCCACCAGCACCAGCGGATTGATGATGCCGCCCGGCGCCGGCACGACGATGACGATGCGCTCGACGCCCGCCACCCTGGCCGGCACGGCGTTCATCAGCACCGAGCTTGGATAGCTTGCCGTGCCGCCCGGCACATAGAGCCCGACCGCCTCGATCGCCGTCCAGCGCGAACCCAACTCGACCCCGACGGCATCGGTATAGCGATCGTCCTTGGGCATTTGTCGCCCGTGATGGGATCGGATGCGGTCACGGGCAAATTTCAGCGCCTCGACCGTCTGCGGATCGGCGTCTTTGTAGGCCTGCGCGATGTCGTCCTTCGACACGGCGATGCCGAGGCTATTGAGGTCGGCCTTGTCGAATTTCAGCGTGTAGTCGACCAGGGCAGCGTCGCCCTCGGCACGAACCCGCGCAATGATGGCGCGCACGGCAGTGTCGACGTCCTCCGATACCTCCCGCTTGGTGGTCAGGAAGGCGGCGAAACGCTGCTCGAAACCGGCATCGGACTGGATAAGCGTAATGGCCATCGGCTGCGTCTAGATCGTGATGAGACTTGGTTGAAATCTCATCACGATCTAACCCTTTGTTGGAGCATGATCTCTGGACAAACGATTCCCGTTTTGTCCAACAAAAACCGGCACCCACTTTTTGGGATCATGCTCTACACCCTGTGCACCGGACGCGAGGTCGCTTCCCAGGCGCCGCCTATGTCGGCAAGCCGCGCCTCGATGCATTCGACGTCGAGCATGATCGCGCCGCCGCCGGAAAAGACCAATTCGACGATGCCGGCCGGCTTGCTGATTTCGATAAAGCTGATTGCCAGAAGCGACAGCACCTCGGCCGGCCGATCGCGGGCAATGCCGCTGGTCTTGGCACCGAGCACGCGGTCGAAATGCAACACCGCCTGGCGGCGCTCATTGTGCTGGCTGAACAGCCCGGACTTCGCCTCCCAGACGAAGCGGTTCATGGTCAATATGAAACGCTTGGCCGAAGGCAGGTATTCGAGATCCGAGACCTTCATCACGGCGTCCTGGACGTGAGCCGAGACGATGCTCAGATCCTGATCGTCGAGCGCAATGAGTTTGAGGGCTGCCATGCCGAATGCACACCTGAAAGTTGGTTTCAGCCTTCTGTTAGGCGGTCTTTCCGGTCGGTGCAACCGCGACACAAATTCAACCCGAGGCTAGCGCCTCGGGTTTGAAGTGTTGGCGGTGAATGGAGGCAGCACCAGACGCCTGTCTGTCTGAAGCAACTGCCGTGCGGTCAAGCCGAAATCCGCTCGATCACCGCGCCGCAATTGGAGAGCTTTTCTTCCAGCCGCTCAAAACCGCGGTCGAGGTGGTAGACGCGGTTGACCGTCGTTTCGCCTTCGGCCGCAAGACCGGCGATGACCAGCGACACCGAGGCGCGCAGATCGGTCGCCATCACGGGTGCGCCCTTCAGCTTGGCGACGCCGTCGACGATCGCCGTTTGGCCGGACAGCGTGATGTGGGCGCCGAGCCGGGCCAGTTCCTGCACATGCATGAAGCGGTTTTCAAAGATGGTCTCGGTGATGCGCGACTTGCCCTTGGCCATGGTCATCAGGCCCATGAACTGCGCCTGCAGATCGGTCGGGAAGGCCGGAAAGGGCGCCGTCGTGACGTCGACCGGCGAAATGCCGGCGCCGTTGCGCTTAACGCGAATGCCGGAGTTGGTCGGCGTGATCTCGGTACCGGTCTGGGCAATCACATCCAACGCGGTCTGCAGCAGCTCGGGGCGGGCGCCTTCGAGCACGACATCGCCGCCGGTCATGGCCACAGCCATGGCATAGGTCCCGGTCTCGATGCGGTCGGGGATGACGCGCACGCGCGCGCCCGACAGCGATTCGACGCCATCGATGGTGATGGTTGGAGTGCCGGCGCCGGAAATTTTTGCGCCCATGGCGTTGAGGCATTCGGCGAGGTTGACGATTTCGGGCTCGCAGGCGGCGTTTTCCAGCACCGTCTCGCCCTTGGCGAGCGCCGCCGCCATCATCAGCACATGGGTGGCGCCGACGGAGACTTTCGGGAACACATAGCGATTGCCGACGAGGCGGCCGTTCCTGGTCTTGGCCAGCACATAACCAGTGTCGACATCGATGTCGGCGCCCAGCGCCTGCAGGCCTTCAAGGAACAGGTCGACCGGCCGCGTGCCGATGGCGCAACCGCCGGGAAGCGACACTTTCGCCTCGCCCATGCGGGCCAGCAGCGGGCCGATCACCCAGAACGATGCCCGCATCTTCGACACCAGCTCGTAAGGCGCGGTCGTGTCGACGATGTTGCGGGCCGAGAAATTGATGGTGCGCGAATAGCCCTCATTCTGCTTCTCGCGGCGGCCGTTGACCGAATAGTCGACGCCGTGATTGCCGAGAATGCGGATCAGCTGCTCTACATCGGCCAGATGCGGCACGTTTTCCAGCGTCAGCGTGTCGTCGGTGAGCAGCGAGGCGATCATCAGCGGCAAAGCGGCGTTTTTCGCGCCCGAAATCGGAATGCTTCCGGCGAGCTTGTTGCCGCCGACAATTCTGATGCGATCCATGAGAGAATGTCCCCTCGGCCCGAAAGGCCGGTTTTCGTCAGTTTGCGTATCGGCCCGTCTAGACCATTGGCCGGCTTGGTTCAAGATTCCTGAGCCCGTTGGCCAAGTTGGCCGGCCAGTGTGGCCGATATCGGTCAGTCCTTGTGCATTTTTTCAGCAGCCGCCAGGCCTTCCGGGCGCTGGTCAGCGTCACCGGTGCGCCGCGAACGCGCTTGCGTCTTGCGCTTCATGAGATTGGCGCGCAACTGCTCGGCCAGACGGTCCTTGCGGCTAGTCCCGTCCTTTTTTGCCGGATCAGCCTTTTTCGGTGGATTTGTCTTGTCGTCCATCGTTCCGTCCCGCCCGCGACTGGCAGGGCCTGCCGTTCAAGGGATAGCTAGCATTGTGGCGCCGCCATGTCAGCGAAACTTGTCTGGCAAAGCCTTTCACAGACGCCTTGCGCTTGCCGGTTCTATATGGCAGAAGCCCCGCCATCAGCGGCTGCGGTAGCTCAGTGGTAGAGCACTCCCTTGGTAAGGGAGAGGTCGAGAGTTCAATCCTCTCTCGCAGCACCAGTTCATTCCTTTGATTTTAAGAAGATGCAGTCGCGAAGTCGGGGTCTCGTTGCGGACCAAAAAAGCCGGCTGACGTAAAAGTGCCAATCCCGCGCATCCAACCGTGGCCCCCTCGCCCGGACACATTGAGAGAAAGAGGCTCTACGGGGCCGGACGACTGCTCAACAAGTCCGGACCTGTCAACTCATGAACAGGCCGGACTGGCCGTATCCGGCATGCTGAACACTACCGCTCGCACGCTGAAAGCCAGCCGCCTCGTACGCATATCCACCACAAGAACACAGCTCGCCCAAGGACTTGCCATCGGCCGGCCATCATGATGCCATCTCGCCTGCGGAAGATAGCGTTGGGTTTTGGGGTAGAGAATGCTCTTTGGGCGAACGGCAGGTGCGACAGGGCGCATGTGCGCGGCAATCGCTGCGGCACTGGCGCTGTGCCTATGCGCGTTTGGCCCCGCTTTGGCTGAAGAGCCGAAGGCGCTGAAAGGCGTCGCGCTCATCATCGGTCAGTCCGACTACCAGCATGTCGGCAAATTGCCCAATCCGGAAAACGACGCCCGCGCCCTCGAGGAGATGTTCGACAGGCTCGGCTTCGAGACCAATGTCGCCACCAACCGCGACGCGCGCAAATTGCGGCGCGATCTCGAAGGCTTCGTCGACGATGCCGAGGGCGCCGATGTCGCCATCATCTACTATTCCGGCCACGGCATCGAAGCCGGCGGCGAGAACTATCTGGTCCCTGTCGATGCCGATATCTCGGCGCTCGACAATGCCGGCGAAAAGCTGGTGCCGCTGTCGTCCATCGTCGCCGAACTGAAGGCCAAGGTGCCGGTCACCATCGTTCTGCTGGACGCCTGCCGCAACGATCCGTTCCCGCCGGGCACGCTCTTGAAGCTGGCGCCGGGCGACGAAGGCAAGCCGATCGGCGCCGGCGGTCTCGGCGAAACGCGCGGCGTGGTTTCCCTGAAGGGCGGCGCCGACGCCAAGGGCCCGGTCGACGGCAGCCTCGGCCAGGTCATCGCCTTTGCCGCCGAGCCCGGCAAGGTTGCGCTGGACGGTCCGGCCGATGGCAACAGCCCCTATGCGGCAGCGATCCTGCGCCACATCGACACGATGGGCGGCGAGGAATTCGGCACCGTTTTGCGCATGATCGGCGAGGAGGTCTATCTCAAGACCAATGGCCAGCAGCGGCCCTGGGTCAATGAGAGCCTGCGCCGGCTGCTCTATTTCGGTACCCCCGCCGAGGCGCCGAAAGGCGACGAGGGGGAAATCCTAAGGGAGCGGCGCCAGCTCCTGCTGACCATCTCGACGCTACCCGATCCGGAGCGCCGCCAGATCGAAACCATATCGCGTGACGGCAAGGTGCCGATGGATGGGCTTTACGCCATGCTGAAGGCGCTCGGGATCGACATACCCAAGGATCCGGCTGAGCTCGACAAGCTGCTGCGTGGCCAGACCGAACGGCTGAAACACGTGTTGGCCGAACGCGAGACTTTGAAAAACCCGGACCCCGAAATTGCCAGGCTATCGAAACTCGCCGAACAGGCGGTTCAGGAAGGCGCGCTCGAAGCGGCGCAGAAATTCAACGAGCAGGCCAAGGCCCGCATCGGCGAACTTTCGTCTACGGTCGACCAGGCCGAGGCCGAGCTGAAGGCAAAGCGGCTGGAATTCGCAAAGGTCTTCGCCAGCAGTGCCAGGACTTATGAAATCTCCTTCAACTTCAAGGAGGCTGCGCAGGATTACGCCAAGGCCTTCGAGCAAGCTGCCAAATGGAGCGACGAAGACGCGTTCTACTACAAGGCGGCAGAGGCCAACGCTCTGTCGGAACAAGGGGACTTCTCCGGCGACAATGCGTATCTCGCCCAGGCCCTGACAGCCTATGAACAGGCATTGACCTATGTCACCCGCGAAAAGTTGCCGCTGCTTTGGGCGGCCACCCAGAACAATATGGGCGCCACGCTTGCTACGTTGGGCGAACGGGAAGCCGGCCGCGAAAACCTCGACAAGGCAGCTGCCGCCTATGAGCAGGCGCTGACCGTCTATACGCATGACGCCTACCCCGACGACTGGGCATCGACCTATGGCAATCTGGGCACGGTCTACTGGCGGCTCGGCCAGCGCGAGAACGGGACGGCGCTTCTGGAGCGGGCTGTCGCGGCCTTCCGCTCGGCGCTCGAGGTGCAGTCGTTGAAGAAACTACCGCTGGAATGGGCGGCGACGCAGAACAATCTCGGCATCGTGCTGTCCGAAATCGGCGACCGCCAGACCACATCGGACAGTTTCCGCGCGGCGATCGAGGCGCATCGTGCGGCATTGACGGAATACAACAGAGAGCGCGTACCGCTCGACTGGGCATTGAGCCAGATCAATCTGGGTGTCGTTCTGGCGAGCCTCGGCGCGCGCGAAAAGGATGTACCGACGCTTGAGCAATCGGTCGCGGCCTTCCAGGCGGCGGCTGAGGAGATGACCAGGGAACGCGCGCCGGCGCAATGGGCGACCATCCAGAACAATTTGAGCACCGCATTCGAGTCGATCGGCGAGATCAACGGCGATATCGCCGCGTTGCAGCGCGCGCGGGAGGCGGCGGAGGCAGCGCTTTCGGTTCGGACGCGCGAGCGCGCGCCGGCCGACTGGGCGAACGGCCAGCTGACGCTGGGCAACGCCTTGCAGCGCCTCGGCGCCAAGCAGAAGAACAAGGAACTGCTGCTGCAGGCAGCCACCGCGTACCAGGCTGCTCTGTCCGAATATCCGCGCGAGAAACTGCCGCTCGACTGGGCTTCGCTGCAGCAGAATCTGGGATCGGTCGACGACACGCTCGGCGATCTCGATACGGGAACCGATTACTACATGCAGGCGGTGACCGCGTATCGTCAGGCATGGGAGGTCTATACCGCCGCGCCGCGCGAGTTCGCTTCGATCGGCTACAGCCTTGCAGGCACGCTGTCGAACTGGGGCGAACGCGCGGGGGACATCTCGATCCTGCGGCAGGCGATCGATGTCTACGGTCAGGTGCTCAGGGTTCGCACCCGCGACAAGGACCCAGCCAATTGGGCCAAGACGGAATTCCGCCTCGGCTGCGCATTGATGATGTCAGGCAAGCTGGCCTCTGACGATCTACTGCTGCAGCAATCGGTCGACGCGCTGCGGGCGGCGCTCGACGGGCAGACGAAAGGCGGTGATGTCACGGAGATCGGCCAGACGCGCCGCGTGCTCGGCCAGACCCTGTCGATCCTGGGCGACAATACATCCAACCTGGACTTGCTGGCGCAAGCAGCGGACACGCTCAAGGCCGCACTTCCCGCCTATTCCAGGGATACCGACCCTGAAGAATGGGCCAACATCAACTATGACCTTGGCTTTGCCCTCTACAGCGAAGGCCGGATTGGCGGCGATGCCGCGTTCTATATGCAAGCCGTGGAGAGCTTCGAGACCGCTGCGCGCATCTACGACGGCTTCCCCGATCGCATGCAATGGGCGCGCACCAAGGGCGATCTCGGCAACGCCCTGCTGTCGGCAGCGAACGGCAGGGACATCGAGTTGCTCAGCCGCTCGATTGCCGCTTATGACGCGGCGCTCAGCGTGGTGACCCGCGACAACGCGTTGTCGGTCTGGGAGAACAACCAGAACAATCTCGCCGGCGGTCTGTCGAGCCTCGGTTACTGGACGAATGATGTTGCAACGTTGAAACGAGCCGCTCAGATCTACCGCGACCTCGCCACGGTGCGCACGATCGCCCGCGGTTCCGATCTTTGGATCACCACCCAGACCAGTCTCGCGCAGACGCTGAGCATGATCGCGGCCCGCGAGCCTTCGGCCGAGCTGTACGAGGAGGCGATTGTCGTCAACCGGGCGCTTGCCGAGCAGATCGGCCGCGAGCGCGATCCCGAACGTTGGGCCAATGCGCGCAACGAGATGGGCTATGCCTTGACCATGGCCGGCCGCGCCGAAAACAATGTCGGGCATTTCGAGGAGGCGGTGCTGGTCCTGCGCGAGGCGATCGTCGTGCAAAAGAAGATCAATTCGGTGCCGGCCGTCGCCTTCACGCAGGACAGCCTGTGCGACGTGCTGGTCGATCTGGGCGCCGCCCACAAGGACAAGGCGATGGCACAGGAAGCGATCGCCGCATGCCAGGACGCGCTCGTTGTCTTCCGCGAGCGTAAGATGGACGATCTCGCCGCCGGTTCCGAAAAGAACCTCGCCGAGGCACAGGCGTTGCTGGCCGAGTTGCATTAATCCGAGCCCGCGCTCCCGGATGCGGGCGAATGGTGGGCACTTCAGCGTTCACGCTGTTGCGCAAGCAGATGTCACCGGCTCGCCATGGCATGACAGAGATGCGATGTGGCGGTATCGGCTTGTGCGCCGGTCGCCACCCGTCATTCAGGACGACAGGTAATCATATTCCGTTGGAGCGCCAGATGACCCTATTCACCCGCCGCGGGCTTCTGAAAACGGCTGCGGTTGCCGGCGGTGGCGGCGTCGGGCTGGCAGCAATGACCAGGCTCAGCGGTTGGGCAGCTGTCACACCTGAGCCGGTGGTGCTCAAGACGGCAAAGATCCAGGCCAGGTTCATGGATGCGAGCGAGACCCGGGATGTCCTGACGTATGGTGAATCAGGCATGCCGCCTGTACTGCGGATGAAAAAAGGCGAGCCTTTCGCCGCCCGCCTCGTCAACGGCATCGACGATCCGACGACGGTCCACTGGCACGGCATTCGCGTTCCAAACAAGATGGACGGCGTCCCCTTCCTGGTTCAGCCCTACGTCTATACCGGCGATCATTTCGACTACGCCTTCACCCCGCCCGACGCCGGCACCTTCTGGTATCACCCGCATTGCAACACGCTGGAGCAGATGGGCCATGGCCTCACCGGCGTGATCGTGGTCGAGAACCCCAACGATCCAAAATTCGACGCCGAAGCCGTCGTCAACCTGCGCGACTGGCGCCTCGGCGACGACGCGCAGTTCATCCAGCAATTCCGGCCGCGCGATGCCGCAAAAACCGGAACCTATGGCACGGTGCGCACCGCCAACTGGCTCGACCAGCCGCAATTCGACGCGCCGGCCGGCGGGTTGGTGCGGCTGCGGGTCGCCATCACCGATGTCACCCGCATCTACGCCTTTCGCGTCGAGGGTGGGAAGGCCGCGGTCATCGCGCTGGACGGCAATCCGGTGCCGCAGCGTTTTGCGCCCGATGCTTTGCTGCTCGGACCGGGGCAGCGCATGGAGCTCGCCATCCGCATGCCTGACCAGGAGGGCGCGATCGTCAGCCTGGGCGACATCAGAGGCACCAAACCCAAGGTCCTCGCCACCTTGCGCGCCACCGGCAGCTCGCTCAAGCGCGATTTGCGCGACCTCGCACCGCTGGAAGCCAACCCGGTGCCGGAGGTGGATCTCGCCAGCGCGAAACACATCGCGCTCTCGCTCAGCGCCACCGCGGAAAACGTGCCGAGCGACAGCATATGTGGCACGCTCGGCTACTCCTTCTGGGCCATCAACAAGGTGCCGTGGCCCGGCGACACGCCGGACCCGACCGCGCCTTTGGCCGAGCTGAAGCTCGGCAAAAGCTATGTCATCGACCTGGAAAACTTGACGCCGCAATCGCATCCCATGCATCTGCACGGCATGAGCTTCAAGGTGCTGTCGTCTTCGACGCGCCAGGTTCAGCCGGTCATCTCCGACACCTATCTCATGCAGCCCAACGAGAAGGTTCAGCTCGGTTTCGTCGCCGACAATCCCGGCGATTGGCTGCTGCACTGCCACATCATCGAACATCAGAAAACCGGCATGACGAGCTATATCAGGGTGGTTTGACGTCGAGGCGGGTCAATCAGCCTCTACTGGGGTTGGCCTCACCTGCCGGGCCTGTTGCCGGAGAAATTGCCGCCGTCCGCTGGTTTCGTTGGCAAAGCGGGGCCGTTCCCTGCTATTCCCGCCTGCAATCAAGAAGCCGTGGACACGCTTGCATGACCAATGTCGCCCTGACCGGACTGGCCCGCGATCTCGCCAGGCGCGCCGCCGAGGGACGCCCGGTGCGCATCGGCGTCATCGGCTCCGGCGAAATGGGCACCGACCTGGTCACGCAAGGCATGCTGATGCCCGGCATCTCGGTCGCGGCCATCTCGACGCGGCGTCCGCACACGGCGCGTGACGCCATCCGCATCGCCTATGGCGACGAGGCGATGGCGGTCGAGGCCGACATGGGTTCGAAAGTCACCGCGGCGATCGAGGCCGGGAAAATCGCCATCACCTCGAACGAGATGCTGGTCACCAATCCGCTGATCGACGTCGTGATCGACGCCACCGGCAAGCCTGGTGTCGCCGCCGATTTCGACTTGAAGGCGATGGAGCACGGCAAGCACCTGGTGATGATGAATGTCGAGGCCGACGTCACGATCGGCTGCTACCTCAAGCAGCAGGCAGACCGGCTCGGCGTCGTCTATTCGGTCGGCGCCGGCGACGAGCCGTCGAGCTGCATGGAGTTGATCGAGTTTGCCTCCGCGCTCGGCTACACCATCGTCTCGGCTGGCAAGGGCAAGAACAACCCGCTCAACCACGATGCCGTTCCGGATGACTATCGCGAGGAAGCCCTTCGCCGCAACATGAACCCGCGCATGCTGGTCGAGTTCGTAGACGGCTCGAAAACCATGGTCGAGATGTGCGCCATCGCCAACGCCACCGGGCTGGTGCCCGATGTGCCGGGCATGCACGGGCCCAAGGCCGACCGCGACCAGCTGGCCAAGGTGCTGATACCGCGCGCCGATGGCGGCATCCTGTCGAAGAAGGGTGTTGTCGACTACACGATCGGCAAGGGTGTGGCGCCGGGCGTGTTCGTCATCGTCGAGGCGACGCATCCGCGCATCGTCGAGCGCATGGACGATCTGCATATCGGCCACGGCCCCTATTACAGCTTCTTCCGGCCCTACCATCTGACCTCGCTGGAAGTGCCGCTGACGGCAGCGCGTATCATGCTCTACGGCCGCCCCGACATGGTGCCGCTGCCGAAGCCGGTGGCCGAGGTCTGCGCGGTCGCCAAGCGCGATCTCGCCATGGGCGAGACCTTCGATGCCATCGGTGAGACCTGCTACCGCTCCTGGACAATGACCGTCGAAGAGGCCCGCGCCGTCAGCGCCGTCGCGGTCGGCCTGCTCGAAGGCGGCAAGGTGCTGAAGCCGGTCAGGAAGGGCGAGCTCATCACCACCGACAACGCCACACCCGACCGCACGACCAGGCTGTTCGCTTTGCGCAAGCTGCAGGATGAGATGCTGTACGGGAGCTGAGATTGGACGACAGGCCAGTCGGGCTGGCCTTGTCATGACAACTCGCTATGTTGTAGTGGCACCGAACGGAGGCTTCTAGGATGAATCTCCAGATCAGAGACCCGCGCGCCCGTGACCTCGCCCGGCAGCTTGCCGAAAAGCGAAAGATTCCAATGACCGAGGCGGTGATCGAGGCGCTCGAATCCGAGCTTCAGCGCGAACGTGAACGAGTTCCGCTGGCTGAGCGGCTGGCCGCCATATCGAACGATCTGAAGGCCAAGGCGGGAAGCGGCGGCAGGGATTTGACTAAGGATGAGATCGACGAGATGTGGGGACATTCCTGATGTTCATCGACACCTCGGTGGTGATCGCTGTCCTCGCCGCAGAGGAAGACGCCGCCGATTGGAGCCGCCGGATCGGGCAGGCCTCGATACGGATAACATCTCCGCTGGTCGTGCTCGAAGCGGCGATGCGGCTTTCGTCGAAGTTGGTGGTGGAGCCGCTCTCGCCGAAAGGGCAATAGGAGACTTCCTGCGCGAAGCCGCGATCGAGGTGGTTCCGATCGAAAGAGGTGATGCCAAGCTCGCGATCCAGGCTTTTTCGAACTATGGCAAAGGTCGCGGCCACCCGGCTCAGCTCAACCTCGCTGACTGCCTGTCATATGCCTCGGCAAAAAGCCGTGGGATGCCCTCGCTCTACAAAGGGAAAGGCTTTTCCCACACCGATCTGGCCTGATCCTACTCCCCCAGTTCCACGATTCGGTCAGCAGCTTCGTCAGCCGCTCCCGCCCAGCAGGCCAAATGCTGCCGCGGTCGCGCCATGGGGCTGTTGACCTGCTCGCGCAACACGCCTGATCATTGCGCTCGTGCTGACGACGCAGACCATCGGCTGCCATTGTATGATCCATTCATATAGTCTGTCTTTTTGATCCGGGTTTTTCAAACGATGCCGAGATGCCAATCTCCGAACGATCAGTTGAACCCCATTGAGGTTGAAATCTTGCAAACCATTTGGACAAGACGCGAAACAATGAAAACCCTTCTGGCAACGGGCATGGTTGCCATGCTTCAGCCTCTGGCTTTTGCAGCCAAGGCCGCCGCCAAGCTGGAATGGACCTATTTTCAGGCTGACGAGAGGGGTTTCCGCCGCACGCCGGTGCTGCTGACCGGTGAGAAGGAAGCCATCCTCCTCGATGGCGGATTTACGCTGTCGGATGGCCGTGCGGTCGCGGATGCGATCAAGGCGACGGGCAAGACTCTGACCACGATCTACGTCAGCTGCAGCGACCCTGACTATTATTTCGGCCTGCGTCCCGTCGCGGATGCTTTCCCCGACGCCAAGATCATCGCAGCCGCTGCGACGGTGGCTGCCATCAAAGCCAATGTGCAAGCCAAGCTGGATGTCTGGGGCCCGCAGCTCAAGGACAATGGACCGAAGGTCCTGGCGGATGTCGTCATTCCCGAGGCATCCGATATCACCTCACTTGAAATCGAAGGAAACAAGATCGAGATCGTCACCGTCGCCGATCTGAAAGACCGGCGGTATCTCTGGGTGCCCAGCCTTGAAGCGGTGTTCGGCGGCGTGCTGATCTCGTCCGGCGTACATGTCTGGGTTGCCGACGAGCCAACCGTAGACGACCGCAAGAAATGGATTGCCGCGCTCAACGAAATCGCGTCCCGCAAACCCAACATCGTGGTGCCGTCCCATCAGGTAGCCGGTGCACCGGACGGTCTGGCGGCCGTGGAATTCACCCGCGCCTACCTCGAAGCTTTCAATAAGGAAGCCGAAAAAGCGAAATCCAGCGTCGAGCTGATTGCAGCGATGAAGCGGCGCTATCCCGATCTTCTTGACGTCTCGTCCCTGGAACTGGGCGCAAAGGTCGCCAAGGGTGAGATGAAGTGGGGCTGATACGGCCCCGCGAGCGTCTCGGCTACTTCCCCAATTCCACCGACCGCAGCCGCGCGGCTTCCACCGCCTCGGTCAGCAGCTTCGTCAGCCGGTCTTCGCCCATCAGCACGGCAAGGGCGGCTGCCGTGGTTCCGTTGGGGCTGGTCACCTGCTGGCGCAGGACGCCGGGCTCCTCGCCGCTTTCGGCAGCGAGTGCAGCAGCGCCATAGACGGTCTGCATGGCCAGCAGCCTGGCGGTCTCGGTCGGCAGCCCGGCCTTCTCGGCTGCAACCGTAAGCGCCTCGATGAAATGGAAGATGTAGGCCGGACCGGACCCCGAAACCGCCGTCACCGCGTCCATCAGGCCTTCGTCGTCGATCGTCGTCACCACACCGCTCGCCGACAGCAGCTCGGCAACGAAACGCCTGATGTCGTCGGTCACCAGCGGGTTGGAATAGACCACCATCATGCCCTTGCCGATCGCGGCCGGCGTGTTGGGCATGCAGCGGATAACAGGCGCGAGATGGCCGAGTATGTGCTCGAAGGTGGCGACCGGCGTGCCCGCGGCGATGCTGACGAAGGTGGTCCTGCCGTCGCCGAAGCGCTTATAGGCGGCGGTGACGTCGCGGATCACCTGCGGCTTGACGGCGATGACGACGAGGTCGGGCTCTGCGTCGGCGGGGATCCCGTTCGCGTCCGCGCCGACACTGCAACCGAGGTGCTCGGCGCGCTTGCGCAATTCGGCATTGGGCTCGACCACGAACACGGCTTGCGGGGCAAGCTTGCCGGATTTCAGCCAGCCCGCAAGCATGGCGTAACCCATATTGCCGCAACCGGCGAGAACAAGCCTGATCGTCATTGAGAGCCCTCCGAGACAAGGGTTCTCCTTAGACGCTAGCGGGCAGACGGGAAAGCCCCTCAAGGGGTCCTGGATCAGGCCAGCCGGTCAAGGTCGCCGGCGCACCGCGATCGGCCGCAGCGACACTTGCCGCATGCCAAGCGCGCCGAGCACGAAGAACAGCCAGACCGGGTCGCCGCGGTGGAAGAAGAAGCTTTCGAGGAAAGCGTTCAGCGCCGTGAACAGCACCACCATCATGAAGAAGTCACCGAGATAGATGTTCTCCTTGCGCGGCGGGATGCGCATGTAGTCGCGCAGCGGCGCGATCAGGAAAGTGTAGACGGCAACGCACAGCGCCGGGATGCCCATCAGCACCGCAATGTCGAGATAGCCGTCATGGCCATGCACGATGGTCCGGATGTCCCAGGCCCGGTCGAAGGGCTGGTCCTGGCTCAGCAGCAGCGGCGTGCCCCAGAAGCTTTCATAGCCGTAGCCGGTCCAGGGCTTCTTCGCCAGCATCTCGCCGGAGAACTCCCACAGCGTCGTGCGCCCGGTATAGGTGAGGTCGGGGAAATAGATGGCCGCCAGTTCCTTCACCGGCGGGATGAAGACGATGCCTAAGGTGCCGATGGCCGTCGCAATGATCGCCAGTGCAAACAGGACCGGCGTGCCGAACCGCATGCCGATCAGGCCCGGCAGCACGACGATCAGGATCGAGAACGGCACCAGGCCGGCCGTCGTCTTGGATCCGGTGTGCAGCATGAAGATCATCGCCGCGCCGAAGATCGCCACGCCCCAGAATTTCTGGCCGCGCCGGAAGAGATAGAGGCCGGCGAAGCTGAAGCAGGCCATGATTGGTCCGGCAATGTTCTTGTGGGCGAACACACCACGCCACAGGCCGGCATGTTCGGGCTCCTGCGAATCGGCCGTATGCAGGGCCTCATGCGGAAAGACGATGAGGCCGATATAGGACAGGCCGATAACGACGATCGCGCAGAATATGATGACTTTCGAAAAACTGTCGGCATCGCGCGGCAGCACCAGGACCGTCGCTATCGTCAGAACGCCAAGCAGCGTGAAGAAGGCCGCGCGCATGGCCGAGGACGGGTCGGTCGCGTTGATGACTGAAAGCATGAAAAAGCCGAGCATCAGAATCCAGGACGGGCTGAGCAGCGAGCGCACCACCTTGGGGTCGGCGAACGTCAGCAGTGAGAAGATCGAAATGGCGCCGAGCGAACTGAAGCCGAGCTGGTTGACGATGTCGCCGCCGTCGCCGGTCAGTTCCGCGCCTGCCGGCTGAAACGGCCGGAACGACACGATGACGACGGCAAACAACAGCGCGGCAATCGCCGTCGCCACACTGTTGCGGGTGACGATGCCGCCCAGCAGCAGCTCGTCAGTTCTTCTCAGGCTGCCTGTATTGCTCATTGGCGTATCCGAATTCGGCAAGCACGCGGCCGAGCGAGACATAGACGGGGTAAAGCGCCGTCGACAGCGATCCTGTCCGCGCCAATTTGATTGCGCCGCGCACGGGCGAGGCTATCAGCAGCGCCAGGCTTTTTGCAAACACCTTGGCGCCGGCGAATGGCATGCCGGCGCGCTTCTTCTTTTCGACCAGCGTCGAGATTACACCGTTGCGTAAGGATCGGGCGCGGATCCAGTCAGCCTCGACGCGCCGGGCTGGAACGCCTTCGCGCACCTTTGCCTCGGCGCACCAGCCAAGCACGAAACCTTTCTGCGCCGAGCGGCTGAGGAAGTCGGAATCGCCGCCGCCCATGAAGTTGAACCGCAGGTCGAGGAAGGGTGGCCCCATGATGGTGAGCACATTGCGCCCGACCAGAAGGTTGCCAGAGGAATAGAGTGCGGCCACGCGCCCGGTCTGGCGATAGGGCGGCGCAAACACCGGGTGCTCGGCCCATTTGGCGTGAGCAGGATCGGTAAACACCGGCACCTGCGGGCCACCGACAATGTCGGCGCCAAGCGTCTCCGCCGTCCTGCACATGCGCTCCAGCCAGTCCGCGTCGGCGATCTCGTCATCGTCGATGACCAGCAGGTGGCGGAAATCCGGAAAATGCAGGATCGCCGTCTGCCAGCCAGCATTGTAGGCACTGCAATTGCCCCGCTCATGCGCGATGATGACCATGCCCTTCATATCGTCGCGTTCGAACAGCGGCACGGCCGCCTGGGCGCCCTCACGCGCCTCGGCCTCGTTTTCGATGACGATGACGGCGAAGCGCCGGCTGGTTTGCTGTGCCTTGAGCGACGCCAGCGTTTCGAGCAGCAGTTGAGGCCGCTTGAAGGTCGGCAGCGTGACGACGGCTTCCATCGTCTCTGCGGCGAGCCCCGGAGAGCGTCCCGCAATCGATACCGAACCGTCCGATGGCAAAGGGATCATCCGCTCCAGCCGCATGTTTTGAATCTGGCTTTCGATAACACCGCGACGATAACGTTTCGTTAATCACCTTTCGCAGCGGCGCCTGCCGGTCCGCGCCTTTCAGCCGTTGCGTTGCGTGATTTAATCAAGGGTTCACCCAGCTTTGCTAGTGGCTGACGCCTGGATAGGTGAGATGCATCTGCTGTTCGCCACATCGATCGTGCCCGACGGCGCTCTCGCTTCGGGCTATGAGATCGCCAATGCTGCGATCATCGCCGCCTTGCGGCGCGCCGGCGTGCGCGTCACCGTCATCGGCTTCATCTGGCCGGGCAAGGCGCCCAGCGACCCCGAAAACACCATCGTGCTCGGCGCCGTCGACGTGCGCACGGAAAGCGCCTCGGCGCGGCAGAAGCTCGCCTGGCTTGGCAAGGCGGTGCTGTCAGGGCTCACCTTCGCTTCCGTGAAGCTGCGCGCGGTTTCCGACAGCGAAGTCCGTGCCGCGATCGAGCGCGCCGGTCCCTTCGACGGCTATGTCCTGAATTCGGTGCAGTTCGCCGGCGCCTTTGAAAAACTGTTCGCCGACCGTCCCTCGATTTTCGTCGCCCACAATGTCGAACATGGTTCGGCCAAAGAGAATGCGGCAGCAGCAAACAGTCGCTTCCAGCGCCTGCTGTTTGCCCGCGAGGCCAGGCTGCTCAAGACCATGGAGGAGCGGCTCTGCCGCCGGGCTCGCTTCGTCTTCACGCTGGCCGAGGAAGACCGCGCCGCACTCGGCGTTGCCAGCGACGACCGCTCGGCGGTGCTGCCGCTGGTGACCACAGCCACGGCGCCAAAGCCGGTCAAGCCGCGCCGCATCGATTGCGACGCGGCGCTGATCGGCACTTGGACCTGGCAGCCGAACCGCATCGGCCTCGACTGGTTCCTGGAAAAAGTCGTGCCGCATCTTCGCCGGAGCTTTCGCATCAGGGTCGCCGGCAACATGCCGTCGGATATCACCTCTGCCCATCCCGGTGTCGAATTTGTCGGCCGCGTGTCCGACGCCCAGAATTTCGTGCGCGGCGCCGCCGTCATTCCACTGATCAGCACCGCGGGCAGCGGCGTTCAGCTCAAGACCATCGAAACCTTCGAGCTCGGCCTGCCGTCGGTCGCCACCAGCCGTTCGCTGCGCGGCATCGATCATCGCCCGGCAAATTGCTTCGTCACCGACGATCCGGCCGCCTTCGCCGGCGCGCTGGAGGCAGCGGCGGCCGATGTCAAGGATGTCGATGGCAGCGCCTTTCACCGCCGGCAGATCAAGGCACTGGATGCCGCCATCAGGCTCGGCCTGGAAAAGCTCGGGTCGGTGGGGGAGGAGGTGTTTGCATGAACATGCACACCGCCCGCGCCGCCTTCGGGCTCGATACGCTGAAGACGATCCTTGGCATTTCGGTCCTTGCCATCGGCTGGGATGACGCGATCGCGCTGCTCGCTCGTCTGATTGCCGAGCGGCGCTTCACCAAGGTCAGTTTTCTCAACGCTCACAACGCCAACATCGCCTCTACCGATCCGGTCTTTGCCGAGGCGCTCGACGATTTCCTCATCCTGCCTGACGGCGTTGGCGTCGATCTGGCGGCAAAGCTGCTCTACGGCGCGCCGTTCCCGGACAATCTCAACGGCACTGATCTCATTCCGGCCTTTCTGCAGGCATCGGCGAGGCCGCTGACCGTCGGGTTGCTTGGCGCCACCCGCGCCAACGCCGAGGCGGCGTCGGTCAGGCTAGCCGCTCTGGCGGTGCAGCACGAATTCGTCGTCATCCATGACGGCTATTTCTCCCCCGCCGAAGAGCAGGCGATCGTCGATCGCATCGAGGCATTGCGGCCCGACGTGCTGCTTGTGGCCATGGGCGTGCCGCGCCAGGAATTGTGGATCGCCCGTCATATCGATGCCCGCCACTGCACGCTGCCGATCGCCGTCGGCGCGCTGCTCGATTTTCTCTCCGGCACGGTGCCGCGGGCGCCTCTGTGGATGCGCCAGCTGAGGCTCGAATGGTTGTTCCGTCTGTGCATCGAGCCCGGCCGGCTGTGGCGCCGCTACGTCGTCGGCAATCCGGTGTTCCTGCTGCGTGTCGTCAGGCAGAAATTCTCGCGTCGGCCCGAGCCCGCCGGAGAGTTGCGGTGAACAGCCGCGTCGTGCCGAGCCCTGCAGCCGAGACCGGTGCCCTGCCGCAAACGCCGACGGCGGCGGTGGTGACCGCCAGCTATGCGCCGGATTTCGAACGCTGCCGCCTGTTGTGCGAGACCCTCGACCGCCATGTCTCCGGCGTGGCGCATCATTACATTCTGGTCGAGCACCGCGACGTGGCGCTGTTTCGCCAGTTGGAAAACGACCGCCGCAGCGTTGTCGACGAGCGCGACCTGCTGCCGCGCTGGCTGCGTGTGTTCGACGATCCGATGAGCCTCTTTCGCCGTCGCATCTGGCTCAGTTTCAAGACCCAGCCGCTGCGCGGCTGGCATGTGCAGCAGCTGCGCCGCATCGCCATCGCTGCGCATGCTGGAGAAGACGTGCTGGTCTTCTGCGATTCCGACGTCGCCTTCCTCAAGCCATTCGATCTGAGCGCCTTCTGGCGCGACGGCAAGGTGCGGCTGTTCCGGCGCGACGGCGTGCTGTCGAGCGACGGTCACGACGAGCATCGCATCTGGTCGCGCAATGCGGCCTCGGCGATTGGTATCGATGCATCCGAGGTTTCGAACCACGACTATATTTCGACGCTGATCGCCTGGCGCCGTCAGACCGTGACGGCGATGTGCGCCGAGATCGAGAAGGTGCACGCGCGCGGCTGGGTCGAGGTCATCGCTTCAGTGCGCCGGTTCTCCGAATGCATGATCTATGGCCGCTATGTCGACGATGTGCTGGGGGGCGCCGGCCATTTCCACGGCTCGGAGGAATTCTGCCGCGTGCATTGGACCGGGGAGGCGCTGTCGGATGACGAATTCCGCAGCTTCGTCGCCGCTATGGCACCGGGGCAGGTGGCGATCGGCATGCAATCCTTCATCGGCACCGATATCGGCCGCATCC
Source organism: Mesorhizobium sp. M0626 (assembly GCF_040320665.1). Taxonomy (NCBI): domain Bacteria; kingdom Pseudomonadati; phylum Pseudomonadota; class Alphaproteobacteria; order Hyphomicrobiales; family Phyllobacteriaceae; genus Mesorhizobium; species Mesorhizobium sp. M0626. The sequence continues at coordinate 138,052 of NZ_JAMYQD010000013.1, forward strand.
GCCGCCTGATCGGATTGGCTTAGATTGCCTTGGCGGGCTTGCGCAGCGCCGAATAGGTCAGCAGCGCCGAGGCGAGATAGAGCAGCAGGAAGACGACATTGAGCGATACGACAAGCGTGGGCGTGTCGGCAATCGTGGTCAGCACATAGGTCAACAGCACCGCCTTCAGCCCCGCCAGCAGGCCGAGGTTGAGCGCCCTGAGCGCGGTCTGGCCGCGCGCGAACAGCAGCTCGGCCTGGTATTCGACCAGGTTGCGCAGTCCCGGCACGCCGATTGCCAATGCCACCAAGGGCGCCGCCTCGGCGACATTCCGGCCAAGTGCATTGGGGACGAAATGCAGCACGATGCCGAGTGCGGCCAGCGTCAATGTCGATACCAGGAACACGCCGGCTTCGATACCGCTCTTGACCCGCAGTCGCGACAACAGCTCCGGCGACCGCATCATCTTCTGCACCAGCATCATCGAGAAGGTGCGGATTGGTATTGCCGTCAGGTCGACCAGCCGCATGATGATGGCATAGATGCCGGCCAGATGCGGCCCGCCGATCGCCAGGACGAGCAGCTTGTCGAATTCCGACTGCAGGTAGAACAGCACTTCGGCGCCGGCAACATAGATCGAATCGGCAAGCCGCCTGAGATAGAGCTCGGTGCGCAGCCTCAGCCGCTGGCGTGGATAATAGAAGCCGAAGGCCAGCAGCAGCGAGGCGGCGTTGGCGCCGATGTAGAACAATGACCAGATCCAGACGCTGTGCTGCCCCGACAGCATGAACAGCACGGCGCCCAGCGCACGGAACGCCGTGGTCACGATCGACAGTACCGCGGCGCGGCCGAATTTGCCGAGCCCGTTGTTGACGATCAGCACCACCTCGACCGGCCGCCACAAAAGCGCTTCGGCAAAGACGATTGCGGCAAAGACGGCCAGAGGCACGGTGCTGGCGAAGAAGATCAGGTAGACGCCCCACGAGGCGGCCGCCAGCAGTGGTAAGGACACGGCGCCAAGCAAAAGGAAGCCGGCGGTGAAGGTGCCGATCAGATTGGGGCGGATGGTGGCTGTGCGGTAAAGCGCCGAGATGAAGCCGAAAGCGAGGATGCGCGACAGCATGACGCCGGCCGCCGAGGCGGTGGCGAACATGCCGAACTCGGCAATCGACAGCGTGTTGGCAAGTGCGATGAAATAGGCAAGCGAGAACACCAGCCGCCCGCCGGCGCCGCTGATGGCTGAAAGATAGTCGCGAACCAGCCCCCGTCTTTCGGCAAGGAAGGTGCCGATGCGGGCGAATGTCCGCCTTTGCGGTATGTCGCTGGCCTGCGTCATATCGAGGAAAGCCGTAAGCCGGAAAGCTTAACGTGCGGTTCTGACGCCATTTTACAGATCCCGGCAATGCGTGGCGAAGCGAGAAACTTTCACTTGCAGACTTCGGAAATTAACCTTTTGTTTCCCATGCCTGTTTAGCGTGACTTAACGATTGGCCGACCGCCGCTCCCGCGCCGTCGAAGGTAAAGTTTCGAGACAATGGTCGACAGGGAAAACCGTGAAGACTGGAGGCGCGAGCGTTCCCTCCTGGCGCTCGGCGAAGCCGTGCGCGGCGATGAGGCGGCGGATGCGTCGGCGGTCTCGATCGGTGACCGGGTGGATCCGTCATGGCGCGAGGATGCCGCCACGCGTCACCGCATAGCCCGCTCGCAACGCGAGGCGCGGTCGAATCCGGCGCCAACGTCACCGCCCGAGCCGCCGCAGTTCCAGGCCGACGGCGAACCCGTTTCGGCCGGCAGCGCGCGTGAGGAGCCTGTTTCCGGCCGGCGTCAGCAGCACGCCGCCTATGAGCCCCGCTCTTTCCACGAGCAGCGACCGGACCGCGACGACGATGACGGGCAGGAATGGAAACCGCTGATCGATCCGCTCCAGGTCGTCCGCGGCATTAGTCGTTCCAAGTTGCTGATCGTCTCGACGACGATATTGGGGACGGTGCTCGGCGTCGCCGTCGCCGTTTCGACACCGAAGAAATACGAAGCCACCACACAGATGGTCATCGAGCCAGGCGACCTGAAGCTTTCCGACAACGATCTCACCCAACCGGTCGGGCAGCCCGATGCGGCGCTGGCTGTTGTCGAAACCCGCATCAAGATGGTGACATCCGGCAAGGTCCTCGACAAGGTCGTGGCCGATCTCAATCTCGTCGACGATCCGGAATTCAACGGACAGGGCTCTGGCGGCGTTGGCGTCCTGTCGCTCATTCGCTCGATACTGTCGCGCCAGGATGGCCCTGGCGGCGGCGGTGAAGTGCGCCGCCAGGCGCTGGCGGTCGGCAATCTGGCCAAGAGCCTGTCGGTTGAGCGCAGCGGCAAGAGCTTTGTCGTTTCCATCAGCGCCACCACTCAAAGCGCCGACAAATCGGCGGAGATAGCCAATAGGACCAGGGACGTTTTCCAGCAGGAGGCGGCCCAATACCAGTTCGGGATGGCCGGGCGCGCGACGGACCAGCTGACGGCCAAGCTCGATGACCTGCGCAAGAATGTCGAGACAGCGGAGCGCAAGGTCGAGGATTTCAGGGCCACGCATGATCTCGTCGACGCGCAGGGCCATCTGATCAGCGACGACCAGATGCTGAAGCTCAACGAGCAGCTCTCAGTCACCCGGGCCCGTACGCTGGAACTCAATGCCCGGGCCGCGTCGGCGCGTTCGCTGGACGTCAATTCGGTCATCAACGGCACGTTGCCGGAAGAAATCAATTCCAACACGATGAGCGAACTGCGCGCGCAATATGCAGCTTTGAAGCAGGAGGCCGACCGCGCCGCCGTGCGTCTGGGACCGCGTCATCCCGAATACCAGGCGCTCAGTGCCCAGCTCGACGGCTCGCGCGAGCGCATCGCAGGCGAACTGCGCCGCATCGCCTCGTCGCTGCAGGTCGATTTGAAGCGCTCGGTTCAGCTTGAGCAGGATCTCGCTTCCCGCCTGGCTCAGGCAAAGGTCCAGAGCGGAGACGTCAACAGCGATCTGGTCAGCCTGCGCGAACTGGAGCGTGATGCCACGGCCAAACGCTCCGTCTACGAACAGTACCTTCTGCGCGCCAAGGAGACCGGCGAACAGCAAAACATCAACACCACCAACATCAATCTGATGACCCCCGCGCAACCGCCGCTCGAACCCAACGGACCGTCGCGGGCTGTAATAGCGCTGGCCGGCCTGCTGCTCGGACTTGCTTCGGGCATCGGTCTCGGCGCCATGCGCGGCGCCTTTGCCAGCCTGCGCGGCGCTGCCAATTCGCGTTCGCGCGGCAGAATGGACGAGCGCCGCCCTCCGGTCGAGGACAAGGTCTATCGCGCGCCGCTGCCTGTGGCGCCGCCACCGGCAGCACCTCCGGTGTTGCCGACCGCGGCCGCTCCCGCCCGGAGCCCAGGTCTGTTCGACGGACTGTTCTCGGCGATGCGCAAAGCCGCGCCGGGTAGCGGGACGTCAGGCGAACCCGTCGAGACCTACCGCGCCCAACCAGCCGCCGAATATACAAGGCCGGTGCAGGAGCCTGTGGGCTATCGCCAGCCGGACTTCCGGAACGAGGTTCCGCACGCCAATTCCCCTGCGCAGCAGCCTGGCTACGCGCAGCCTCGTCAGCCGGCTGACTATGCCTATTCGCAGGCTCAGCCGATGCCCGCGGCGTCCGGGCCGTGGTCTTCTCCGCAGCCCGCTGGGGCGGCGCCGGAAGACCAGCAGGCGCAAATCGACGATATCCGCGCCAGCCTGCGCGAATTTCGCGAAGCGGTGCGCGAACTCACCGAAAGCCGTTCGCACCGCCGCTATTTCTGAGCAATTCCAGGAAAAGTGTGAAACGGTTTTCCCGGGAAAAGCGCGTAGCGCGCTTTCCCTTGGGAATTGCGTCAAAACAAGAAATAGAGCGGTTCAGCCTTTCCGTGAAAGGATGAGTCGCTCTGAGCCCGTCAGCACAGAATAAAAGCTGCCGGTTTCGAGTTTACGGCATGTGACGGCGCTTTGACGGGATTGCTTAGGCCAAATTTCGTGACAATGCCGCGCAGCATGGCGCCCAAAAAGCGCTGCCGTCGGGCTTTACCCGAATGGGCGGAACGTTTGGAACAACGACATGCACGAAGCAACGTTCAAGGCGCGCGCCGCGCCTTGGCTGGAATGATGTCGAGGATGGTTCATGGCCGAAGTGATTGACGGAAAGATCGTCGCCGCAGACGTGGTTCAGAAGGTCAAGGCCTTGACCGAGGACCTGGTCGCCAAGGGAAAGGCCCAGCCCGGCTTAGCGGTGGTCATCGTCGGCGAGGATCCGGCAAGCCAGGTCTATGTCGCGTCGAAGTCGCGCACCGCCAAGGAATGCGGCTTTCATTCGCTGCAGCACACACTGCCGGCCGACACGTCCGAAGCGGCACTGCTGAAGATCATCGGCGAACTCAACGCCGATCCGGCCATCAACGGCATTCTGGTGCAGCTGCCGCTTCCCGCCCATATCGATGCCGGCAAGATCATCCAGGCCATCGCACCGCAAAAGGATGTCGACGGCTTTCATTTCATCAATGTCGGCAAGCTCGGCACCGGCGAACTCGAAACAGCCTTCGTGCCCTGCACGCCGGCCGGCTCCATGCTTTTGATCGAACGCGTGCGCGGCAAGGATCTTTCCGGCCTCAACGCGGTCGTCGTCGGCCGCTCCAACATCGTCGGCAAGCCGATGGCAAATCTGTTGCTTGCCGCCAACTGCACCGTCACCATCGCCCACAGCCGCACCAAGGATCTGCCGGCACTGGCCCGCACAGCCGACATTCTGGTTGCCGCCGTCGGCCGGCCCGAAATGATCAAGGGCGACTGGGTCAAGCCCGGCGCCACCGTGATCGATGTCGGGATCAACCGCATTGCCGCACCCGAGAAGGGCGAAGGCAAAACCCGCCTCGTCGGCGATGTAGCCTATGCCGAAGCGGCCAAGGCCGCCGGCGCCATCACCCCCGTGCCCGGCGGTGTCGGACCGATGACCATTGCCATGCTGATGGCCAATACGTTAGCCTCAGCCTACCTTGCGGCCGGCTTGAAGCGGCCTTCCTTCTGACCCAGAAAGCAGCTTCTTTGCCGAACCTTACTGTACCCTCTGAACGGCCGGTCGTGGATGATCCCGTTCAAGGGGGCCGGCAATTCGCGTTCCTGCTGGTCGACAAGTTTTCGATGTTTTCGCTGGCAGCGGCGATCGATACCTTCCGCTCGGCCAACCGCCTGCTCGGCCGCGATTTCTATGGCTGGACGACGGTCTCGGCCGACGGCGATCCCGTCATGGCCTCCAACGGCCTGCCGCTCAAGATCGACTATGCCGTCGCCGATTTGCCGCCCGTCGATATCCTATTCGTGTCGGTGGGCCTGTCGGTCGAGTTCCCCGGCAAGAGCAAGGTGCTGGCGGCGCTGCGCAGCTGGGGCCGGCGCGGCAATGCGCTCGGCGCGTTGTCGGTCGGCTCTTACCTCCTGGCCGAAGCCGGCCAGCTCGAAGGCTATCGCTGCACCATTCATTGGGAAAACCGGGCCGGCTTCGTCGAGCGCTTTCCCGACATCAACTGCACCGGCAACGTCTTCGAGATCGACCGCAAGCGCTACACCTGCGCCGGTGGCACGACCTCGATCGACCTGATGCTGGAGATCGTGCGTGGCGACTTCGGCTCGAACCTCGCCAACGGCGTTGCCAACCAGTTCCAGCATGAGCGCATCCGCTCCGCCGGCGACCGCCAGCGCGTCGGGCCGGAGCGCGACCTGACCGGCAAGTCGGAGAAGCTAAGGCGCATCGTCGAACTGATGGCCGACCATCTCGACGAGCCGCTATCAGCCGTGCAGCTTGCCAAATCGGCGGGCCTGTCGGTGCGCCAGGTCGAGCGCTTGTTCCTGCGCCATTTGAGCGTCACGCCCGGTCGTTACTACATGCGGCTCAGGCTTGAGCGGGCGCGCGAACTGCTGCGCCAGACCAACATGCCGATCCTCGACGTGGCCATCGCCACCGGCTTCACCTCGCATTCCTATTTTGCCCAGAGCTACCGGCTGCAGTTCGGCCGTCCGCCTTCCGAAGAGCGGCGCACCACGTACTGACGCGGTGCTGAGCCGGCCTCGGAACAGGCCTCGGCCGGCGCCGATCCTGTTACACGGCAACCGTTCGTGACCCGCTCCGGGGCTTGTGTCCGGACGCGCTGTCAAATAGCTTCCGGCGCGGATCAGAGGGCGGCCTCAAGGAGATTTCGATGGCGGGACTTTTGCGGAGCGTCGCTGCGGCGCTGCTCCTTTTGTCGATGACTTCGCTCGGCTTTGCCGCCAATAGGGTTATCATCATTCTTGACGCTTCAGGCTCGATGTGGGCCCAGATCGACGGCAAGCCGAAGCTCGAGATCGCGCGCGAATCGCTGAGGACCGTACTGCAGTCGGTCCCGGGCGACGACGAGATCGGCTTAATGGCCTATGGCCACCGCGAAAAGGGCAGCTGCGACGACATTGAGCTGATCGTGCCGCCGCAAGCCGGCTCGGCTAGCGCCATTTCGGCCGCTGCCGACAGCCTGAAATTCCTCGGCAAGACGCCGCTGACCGCAGCCGTCAAGCAGGCGGCCGAAGCTCTGAAATACACCGAGGACAAGGCGACCGTGGTTCTCATCACCGATGGGCTTGAAACCTGCGAAGGTGACCCGTGCGCGCTGGGCAAGGAACTGGAGGCCTCAGGCGTCGATTTCACCGTCGACGTCGTCGGCTTCGGCCTGACCGCTGACGAGGGCAAGCAGATCGCCTGCCTTGCCGACAACACCGGCGGCAAATATATCCAGGCCTCGGACGAGAAGGCGCTGCAGGAAGCACTGGTCGAAACCGTCGCCGCGCCGGCTCCGGCGCCGGCACCCGAACCCGCTCCGGCGCCTGCCCCTGAACCGGCAAAGCCCGAATTCAATTTCATCCCGAGCGTGGTCATGGCGGAAGGCGGCGATCCGATCACCGACGGCAATGCCTGGGAGGTCTACAAGGCCAAGCCCGATGGCACGCGCGGCGAGGCCGTCACCACCCAGTACAACAACTACGAGGCCAATCTCGAGCCGGGCGACTATGTCGTCGTCGCGCGCGCCGACGAAGCTCGGGCGGAACAGAAGGTCAAGATCCAGGCGGGCCAGGTCTACAAGCCGCTCTTCACCTTGAACGCCGGCACCATGCTCATCCATCCGAAGCCAAGCCAGGGCGCCGAGATCAGTGACGAAGCCCATGTCGACTTCGCCTTCCCGGGCGGCAGCACCACCCACTATGGCGACACCAGGATCATCGTGCCGGCTGGTGAGCAGAAGGTGACGGTTGCGATCGGCAGCGGCTCGGTGACCGAGACCATCCAGCTCGCCGCCGGGCAGACTGTGGAAAAGGACATAGTCGTCGGCGTCGGCCATGCCGCCGTCAACGCCTACTACACCGCAGGCGGCGACAAGGCTGACTCCTCGGGCATCAGCGTCCAGATCGTCAAGGCCAAGAAAAAGATCGACGGCTCGCGTGACGATGTCGCTCACTCCTATGGGCCCGACAGCAAGTTCTGGCTGCCGCCGGACGACTATGTCGCGGTCACCTCGCTTGAGCTCGCAACCGTCGAGCAGCCTTTCAGCGTCAAGGTTGGCGACGTCAAGGACGTCAAGGTGACGCTCGATGCCGGCGTGCTGGTGATGTCGGCGCCGGGCGCCTATTCGATCGAGGTGCTGTCGTCGAAGAAGGATATCCAGGGCAACCGCAAAGCGCTCGGCCTGAACTATGGCGACACCTGGCAGCAGACTATCCCAGCCGGCGACTATGTCGTCCTCCGCCACATGTCCGATCAAGGCCATGACAAGGAAATGCCGGTGACGGTCAAGGCCGGCGAACGGAGCGAGATTACGGTTCAGCCGTAATCGCCATCCATCCCTCACCAAAGGGCGGCCTCAAACCGAGCTCGAGCCGCCCTTTTTACAAAATAGGCAATGATGCCTCAAGCCGTGCCGAAAGCACTGGCGCCGTGGTCGGCGCGGCCGACCAGCTGGCGGAAACCGGCGAACAGCTCGCGGCCGAAACCGAACTCGTTGCCGATGAGATCAATGTCGGCCGTGCGGCGCAGCGCGAGCTCGGGCCCCGGCACCAGCACTTCCAGCGTGCCGGCATCGGCGTCGAGCCGGATGATGTCGCCGTCATGGATCCTGGCGATCGGCCCTTCCTCGACCGCTTCCGGCGTTACATGGATCGCCGCCGGCACCTTGCCGGAAGCGCCAGACATGCGCCCGTCCGTGACCAGCGCGACGCGCTGGCCACGATCCTGCAGGATGCCGAGCACGGTGGTCAGCTTGTGCAGTTCCGGCATGCCGTTTGCCTTTGGGCCCTGGAAGCGGATGACGGCGATGAAGTCGCCGGTCAGCGTGCCGGCCTTGAAGGCTTCGTTCAGTCCCTGCTGGCTGTCGAACACCTTGGCCGGCGCCTCGATGACGCGGCGTTCCGGCTTCACGGCGGACGTCTTGATGACGGCGTGGCCGAGATTGCCGGCGAGCACTTTCAGGCCGCCGGTCGGCTGGAAGGCCTTCTTGAACGGCGCCAGCACCTTCTCGTCACCGCTCTGCAGCGGCGAGGCTTCACGCACGACGCCGCCATCTTCGCCGAGCCGGGCCTCGACCGCATAGGGCCTCAGGCCTTCGCCCCATACCGTCTGCACATCCTCATGCAGGATGCCTTCGTCGAGCAATTCGCGGATCAGGAAGCCGAGCCCGCCGGCGGCATGGAAATGGTTCACGTCGGCAAGCCCGTTCGGATAGACGCGCGCGAGAAGCGGCACCGCTTCCGACAGGTCGGAAATGTCCTGCCAGGTAAGCGTGATGCCGGCCGCCGCGGCCATGGCGATGAGATGGATGGTGTGGTTGGTAGAGCCGCCGGTGGCGTGCAGGCCGACGACGCCATTGACGAAAGAGCGCTCGTCGATCATGCGGCCGACCGGCGTGTAGGCGTTGCCGAGCGCGGTGATCGCCAGGGCTCGCCTGGTCGCCTCGCGCGTCAGCGCGTCGCGCAGCGGCGTGCCTGGATTGACGAAGGACGCGCCGGGCGTATGCAGGCCCATGATCTCCATCAGCATCTGGTTGGAATTGGCGGTGCCATAGAACGTGCAGGTGCCCGGCCCGTGATAGGATTTGGACTCCGCTTCGAGCAGTTCTGCGCGTCCGGCCTTGCCCTCGGCATAGAGCTGGCGAACCTTGGCCTTCTCGTCGTTGGGCAGGCCCGTCGTCATCGGCCCGGCCGGCACGAACACCGCCGGCAGATGGCCGAAGGTGAGAGCCGCGATCACCAGCCCCGGCACGATCTTGTCGCAGACGCCGAGATAGACGGCGGCGTCGAACATGTTGTGCGACAGGCCGATCGCCGCCGACATGGCGATGACGTCGCGCGAAAACAGCGACAGCTCCATGCCGGGCTGTCCCTGGGTCACGCCGTCGCACATGGCGGGCACGCCGCCGGCCACTTGCGCGATGCCGCCAACTTCCTTCGCGGCTTCCTTGATCAGCGCCGGGAAGGTTTCGAAGGGCTGATGCGCCGACAGCATGTCATTGTAGGAGGTGATGACGCCGAGGTTCGGCACCTTGTCGGCGCCGAGCGCCAGCTTTTCAGACGGGCTGCAGACGGCAAAGCCATGCGCGAGGTTGCCGCAAGACAGGACGCCGCGGTTGGCGGTGCGGCTGGAGGCCTCGGCGATGCGGCCGAGATAGCGCTCGCGGCCGGCTTTCGAGCGTTGGCGGATGCGTTCCGTGATGGCTTCGATGTCGCGTCTGGCTGTCATGGTCGGTCCTTTCGAGCCCCGGAAGAACGTCCTCCACCGTCTGCCGGGACTACTTTGCGTGAAATCAGGGTGCCCAGAACACCTCTACCGGGGTGGGTGCCGCTTCGAGCACTTTGCGGATGGGCTTTTTCGCGCCCGGTCCCATCGCATCGTCGAAGGCGGTGCGCTTGTCCTCGCCTTCTATATGCAGCGCGATGAAGCCGGCGTCGACGATCCGCGCCAGCGGCAGCGTCAACCGGGGTTCGCCGGCGCTTGCCGCGTGAACCGGCAGCACGATCCTTGATGAGGCTGGGTCGAGCAAATCGCCGAGATTCTCGGCGTCGGGAAAGAACGAGGCGGTGTGGCCGTCGCCGCCCATGCCGAGCACGACGACATCGAGGGGCCAGGGCAGAGCCTTCAGCGCCGCATCGTCGGCCGCCGCGGCGGTCTCGATGCTTGCCGCCTCATGGTAGAGCGGCACGAAGTGCGCGGCAGCCGCCTTGTTCTGCAGCAGGTTGGCCGCCACCAGCCCCGCATTCGAGCGCGGCGAGGAGGCCGGCACGAACCGTTCGTCGACCAGCGTCACCGTCACCTTGTTCCAAGCGATCGGAATGGCCGAAAGTGCTGCAAAGAACTTTGCCGGCGTGGTGCCGCCGGAAACGGCAAGCAGGGCCGTGCCGCGCTCGTCGATGGCCTTGGTCAGGCGCGCCGCGACATTGCCGGCAAGGGCTGCCGCCAGATCCTGGCGCCCGGCAAAGCCGTTCCAGTTATAGACGGGCTCGCTCAATTGCTTTCGTGCCATGTCCGCCCGTCGCGTTCGATCAGCGCAATCGAGGCCGAGGGACCCCATGTGCCGGCCGTATAGCCTTGCGCCTCCTGCCTGGCGCTTTCCCAGGCGTTCTGGATCGGGTCGATCCACTTCCATGCCGCCTCGACTTCGTCGCGGCGCATGAACAGCGTCTGGTTGCCGCGGATAACATCCATGATCAGCCGTTCATAGGCGTCCGGCGCGCGACCGTCGAAAGATGTTGCAAAGCTCATGTCGAGCGGGATCTGGCGCAGCCGCATGCCGCCCGGGCCTGGATCCTTGATCATGATGAACTGCTTGACGCCTTCGTCGGGCTGCAGCCGGATCACCAGTTGGTTGGCTGAGATCGGCCCGGCGCTGTCGCCGAAGATCGAATGCGGGATCGGCTTGAACTCGATGACGATTTCCGAAACGCGGGTCGCCAGCCTTTTGCCGGTCCGGAGATAGAACGGCACGCCGGCCCAGCGCCAATTGCCGATCTCGGCCTTGATGGCGACGAAGGTCTCGGTGGAGCTGTCTTTGCCGAGTTCCTCGACATAGCCTTTCACCGCGCCGCCTGCAGAGGCGCCGGCGCGGTACTGCCCGCGCACGGTGTGCTTGGGTGCCTCATTGCCGTTGATGCGCTTCAGCGCCCGCAGCACCTTCAGCTTCTCGTCGCGCACGGCATCGGCATCCATCGACGATGGCGCCTCCATGGCAACCAGGCAGAGCAGCTGCAGCATGTGGTTCTGCACCATGTCGCGCAGCGCGCCGGCCTTGTCGTAGTAGGTGACGCGGTCTTCAAGACCGACGGTCTCGGCCACCGTCATCTGCACATGGTCGATATGGGCAGAATTCCAAAGCGGCTCATAGAGCGCGTTGGCAAAGCGCAGCGCCATCAGGTTCTGCACCGTCTCCTTTCCGAGATAGTGGTCGATGCGGAAGATCTGGCTTTCGTGGAAGTCGTCTCCAACCACGTCGTTGAGCTTGCGCGCCGAATCGAGGTCGCGGCCGATCGGCTTCTCCAGCACGATGCGTGAATTCGGCGTGATGAGATTGTGGGCTTTCAGCTGGTGCGAGATGTCGCCGAACAGCGCCGGCGCAACCGCCAGATAGAAAGCGCGAATGCGGTCGCTTTCGCCGATCGCCTTTTTCAGCTTGTCGAAGCCGGCACCCGTCGTCGCGTCGGCCGATACGTAGGACAGCCGGGCAAGAAATGTCTTGAGTTCCTCGGCGTCGATGTCGGCCGGCTTCACATGCTGGGAAATCGCCTGCTTGGCGAAAGCCTGGAATTCCTCGTCGCTCATCTTGGAGCGCGAGGTGCCGATGATGCGGGTCGGCTCGGAAAACTGGTGGTCGCGCTGGCGGTGGTAGAGCGAGGGCAGCAGCTTGCGTTCCGACAGGTCGCCGGTGCCACCGAAAATGATGAAGTCGAAAGGCTCGACGGGAATGATCTGGCTGGTCATGGTCTGTCCGCTTTGACGCCGCTCGCTGTGACGCGGCAGGATATAATCTAATCGATTTAAACTATCCAGTGCCATGGTGTCACATCGAGGCCAAATCACTGCATATTGATTCGCTCCAAATGTGCCTTGACACTGGCTGCCACCCGGAGGCTTTTCGTCAAGCGATGGTCCCGGGGCTTTCGCGCCTGCAACATAAAGCGGGAATGTGACGAAAGCTAATGCGTGTCGCCCAGAAGTGCGAAGCGGTTCTGGGAGACAGACACGCATCAAACAAAAAGGAAAATGCGCTTGCGAGGTGGGTCTTCAATGAGCGGAAAAAGCATGCGTCTGGAAAACAAGGTTGCCGTCATCACGGGTGCTGCGTCAGGTTTCGGCGAAGGCATGGCCAGGCGCTTTGCCGAAGAGGGCGCCAAGGTCGTCGTCGCCGACCTCAACGCCAAGGGCGCGGAGCGCGTTGCAGCAGAGATCGGCCAGGCCGCGATCTGGACCCAGACCGACGTTTCGCAGCGTTCCGAATTCGACGAGATGGTCTATGCCGCAAAAAGCGCCTTCGGCCGCATCGATATCATGGTCAACAATGCCGGCTACACCCATCGCAATGGCGACATGCTCGACGTCGACGAGGCGACCTTCGACCTGATCACTTCAGTCAACATGAAGGCGATCTATCACGCCGCACTTGCCGTGGTGCCGATCATGGAGCGGCAGGGCGGCGGCGTCATCCTGACCACGGCTTCGACCGCCGGTCTGCGGCCGCGGCCGGGGCTCACCTGGTACAATGCCTCGAAGGGCTGGGCGATCACCGCGACCAAGTCGATGGCGGTCGAACTCGCGCCCAAGAACATTCGCGTTAACTGCCTTTGCCCGGTCGCCGGCGAGACCGGCATGCTGGAGAAATTCATGGGCACCGACACGCCCGAGATCCGCGAGAAATTCCGTGCCTCGATACCGCTCGGCCGTCTGTCGACGCCGCTCGATATCGCCAACGCTGCGCTTTGGCTTGCGTCGGACGAAGCCGCCTTCATCACCGGTGTGGCGCTGGAGGTCGACGGCGGCCGCTGCATTTGAGCAATTCGGGAAGTACCTCGCTGTTCGCAATGCATGGCAGACAGAGCAATGTCGGCAAGAGTTCGCATCGGTGCGCCGGCCGGCCGAGGAACGAACAGTTGACGTCGTCACGCCGGACCCCAGTTTGACTTCTCGATCCCCCGAAAGGCATAACGGGATCCTGGATAGTGTTGGCGGGTGATGAAGATCAGGCAGCAGAAAAGTCGCTACGATCTTGGATGGCGGCTGCGGCTTTACCTGGCCACCCGTGCGCGGGCGCGAAGCAAGGCAATTTTCATCGGCATTACCGGAAGCTCCGGCAAGACCACGGCGGGAAGCCTGCTTGGACACATCCTGGCCGGTCATGGTTCGGTCCATACACAGGTTCTGGCCAACACGATGAAACTGTTGGTCTCGACGCTATCCAGGCGAATGGGAAAGGGTGGCAAAACCGACTACGTCGTCTTCGAGGCTGCTGCATTCGGCCCGGATACAATGAAGCCCATGGCCGAGTTGCTTCGCCCCGACGTGGCTGTTGTCACAATGGTCCGGCTGGAGCATCGGGCCAGTTTCAAGACTGTGGAAAACGTCGCTCGAGAAAAGAGCGCCCTGGTCGCGGCGCTGGAGCCGGGCGGCTTCGCGATGCTCAATGCCGATGACCCTCTTGTGATGGGCATGGCCTCGGCGAGCTATTGCCGTTCCGTCACATTCGGCACATCGGAGCAGGCGGATTATCGCGTCAGCGATATCGAGGCAGCCTATCCCAAGCCGTTGCGGTTCTCGCTCCACTGGCGCGGCGGTGTGCTCGATATCGAGACGTCGTTCCCCGGCCAGCATTTCTGGCTGCCGACGTCAGCGGCGGTTGCAACCGCTCTTGAGCTGGGCGTGCCTGCGCAGATGGTCAAGGACAGAACCGCGACGTTCCAGCCTCTGGAAAATCGCGGCCAGGTGCTCGTCCCCGCGGGCGGCCCCCACTTCATCGTGGATGCCGCAAAGGCGCCCTGGCATTCGCTGAGCCTTGCCTTCGACATGGTAGCCGGATCGACATTCGGGCGAAAACGTATCGTTCTTGGCCAGCTATCGGATTTTTCCGGCTCGAATAACAGATATGCCCAAGCCTACAGCAGCGCGCGCGAGATTGCAGACCAGGTGATTTATGCCGGCGATCATGCCCATCGCTCCAAGGCGAACCAGGCAGATCGCGACAGCGGCCGCTTCATCGAATTGCGCACGGCCAGGGAAGTGTCGGACTACATCGCCCAAACCGCGCAGCCTGACGAGTTGATCCTGCTCAAGAGCTCGTCCAATCTGCACCTCGAGCGTGTCGCTCTTGCCTGGACCCACGACGTCCAGTGCTGGGTTTCGGTATGCGGCAAGACCGAGGGATGCGAGCAATGCGGCCTCTATGAAGTGCCGTTTGAGCAGCACCGTGAGTTTGTGGCGCAGAGAAAATCGAAGCGTCGCAAGCACAGACTGCTGCGGCTCCTCGGCCGCTAGAATCTTTGGCTGAAGCACGCCAGCGCCCGTTTGACTCTGGAACTTGGCACGACGCATGTTAGGCTGGGCTAAAAGCTGGCGGGGTGTGAAACTGGAATTGCTGAAAATTCGCAAGGACTTGGGCTGGGCGCTGCGACGGCTGCAGGCGCGCTGGGTGCGGGCGCGTAACAAGGCGACGTTCATCGGCATTACCGGCAGCTCCGGCAAATCCACATCCACCAGCCTGCTTGCACACATACTGGCCGCCCAAGGCAAGGTGCATCTACAGGCCCAGGCCAATACAATGCCTGCGCTCATCCGAACGCTTTACAAGCGCCTGAGGAAGGCCGGCAAAGTCGATTACGTCGTTTTCGAAGCCGGCGCTTCCGACTTCGGCACGATCAGCGCCATGGCGCAGATGCTGAAGCCGAGTGTGGCGGTGGTTACGATGATCCGTCTGGAGCATTTCGGCAAGTTCAAGACTCTGGAAGCTGTGGCGGGAGAGAAGCGGGCGCTGGTCGGGGCACTCCAACCCGATGGACTTGCGGTTCTCAATTGCGATGACCCACTGGTGATCGGCATGGCGTCTGGCGCGAAATGCCGGATTGCGACCTTCGGCCAGTCCGGCGAGGCAGACTACCGCGTGAGTGACGTGCATGCCGCGTATCCGGAATTGCTGCGGTTCACCCTTCATTGGCGCGGTGGCAGCCTGAATATTCAAGCGCCTTTTCCCGGCGAGCAATTCTGGCTGCCGACTGCAGCGGCTGTTGCCGCCGCCTTGGAACTTGGCGTCCCGCCAGAGCAAGTCGTAGCGAGAACGGCATCGTTTGCACCACTGCCCAACCGCTCTACGGTGCAAGAGGTATCCGCGGGTCCGAAATTCCTGGTCGATACGGCCAAAGCGCCCTGGCATTCGCTCAACATTGCCCTGGAGATGATTGCAAAGGCCAAGGGTGCTCGCAAGCGCATTGTGCTGGGGCAGATATCCGACTACGCCGGCTCGTCGAGGAAATACGGCGCCGCCTACAACATCGCGCGCGAAATCGCCGATGAGGTCATTTATACCGGCGACAATGCGCATCGCTCGCGCGCCAGCCAGGCCGACCGCGACAGCGGCCGTTTCATTGAGCTTCGCACTGCCAAGGAAGTTTCGGATCATATCAAACGGACGGCAGTCCCAGGAGAACTGATTCTGCTGAAAAGTTCGTCCAACCTTCATCTGGAAAGGATCGCGCTCGCCTGGACACACGACGTCAAATGCTGGGTCCCGATATGCCGCAAGTCGGAAAGCTGCCAAATGTGCGGCCTCTACGAGGTGCCGTTCGAGGAACAGCGGGATTTCCTGGCGAAGCGCAAACTTGCTCGCAGGAGACACCGTTTCAGGTGGTTGCTCGGCGGCTGACCAGATCTGGCGGCTTGCGTCTCAATCCCCGGTCTTGATGTAGCTCTTGTAGATCCAGCCGCGCTTGCCGTTGTAGACGATCTGGCACCATTTCTTGCAACTCATCACCTGCACCGACGACTTGGCGGGCACGGTCCCCATGGCGGCGGCGTTTTTCTGCGGACCGCTGCGCATTGTCACCGCCCTGAGGATGCGTCCGGTGCCGGCGGCAGCAGCCACCTTCTGTGGCTTGGCCTTGGCCTGGGTATCGTCCGTTGCGGCGGAAGATTGCTCGTTTGGAAGTTGCGGTTTTGGCGTCGGTATGGCGGCGGTCTCGGCGTCGTCGTCATTGGCGGGAGCAGCGACCTTTGACAGCTGCGTCGTGGCGTCGCTCTGCGCCGCCGGTTCTTCGAATGCCGCGGCATCAGACGGTTTGGCGGCAGCCTGCTCGGCAGGCGCCTGATCGGATGGCGTCGCGGCAGGGTCGCTGTTGGATTGCGCCGCAGTCCAGCGCGGATCGTTGGCCGACAGCGGCGGCATGGCAGCCCCACCGGCAGCGACCGTCGATGAAACCGCATCGCCCTTGCGCGCGGCTTGTGGCGCCGCTACCGCGGCAGCCGTGGCCGCGACCGGGGCAATCTTGGTCGTCTTGACCGGAAAAGTCGGAACGTTCTGCTGTGTGCTGGCGATCGCTTGCCGGTCGCTGGCCGGCAACGCCAGCCAAAGCGCTATGCCCGCCACGCCAAGCAGCGCTGCGGTGCCGACCGCGGCGATCACCAGATGCGAATTCGTGCGCACCCCCTGCCAGAAGGAGGGCCGCATGTCATAGCCGAATTGCATGGCGAAGCGCCGACGTTCCGGCGCGCCGAAACTGAAGGGCTCGTTCACTCTTGCCACCTCCAAAAGATGAGCCGGTGTTCTTTCGATCGGCGCCGGCAGCCCGGCATTCGATCGGCATCGGTCCCAACAACAAAGCGGGCAGGCCCGCAGAAATCCCCGTTCAATCGCCCAGAACCGGCATCCTTTGCCCTTGATTGTGGCATCAGTGCGCCCTCAGGGGAATTGTGCGCTCTTGTTAAGGATTCTGCAACGTCTCGCTGCGGCAACCAACAGCTCAATAGAATCAGCTCAGTACCAGCCACGGCTGATATGAGATACTTTCCCTATATTCGGTCCCTCAGGGCAAACCAGTTCAGTGCCAAGAACAATAATGGCGTTCTAAATCGCCGGCCGCCGGGAAAAGCCGGGATGTTCAGGTCCTCGATCAGCTTCAGTCTGTCGCGGTTGCCGGCGACGGTCTGGGCATAGAGCTTGCCGAAGAAGTTCGACAGCATCACGCCGTGGCCGGAATAGCCTCCGGCCGAGATCACATTGGGCATCACCTCGCGCACGAACGGTTTCCTGGGCATGGTGATGCCGACATAGCCGCCCCAGCCATGGGTGATCTCGACATCGCTCAGTTCCGGATAAAGCTCGGCTATCTGCCGGCGGATATGGACATGGATGTCCTTCGGATCGTTGACGCCATAGACCTCGCGCCCGCCGAACAGCAGCCTTCCATCGCTGGATTTGCGGAAATAACGCACGACGAAACGCGAATCGTCGACCGCCTCGCCGCCCGGCAGCACTTTCGAATCGACGCCCAGCGGCACCGTCGCGCCGATGAAGGAACCGATGGGCATGATGTGCGCGGCACTCACCGGCTCGAGCGTGCCGCCATAGGCATTTACACCGATCAGGCATTTCTGGGCGGTGATGGTTCCTCTCGAAGTCGTCACCCTGACCTTGCCGCCGCTGGAGGTAACACCGGTCGATAGTGTCTGCTCGAACAGGTGCGCGCCGGCCGCTGCCGCGACCTTTGCCGTGCCGATCACCAGCTTCATCGGGTGGATGTGTCCGGTGCCGGTGTCGCGGGTGCCGCCGAAGTAGCGTGTGGAGCCCAGCCGTTCGGCCGTTTCCCTGGCATCCATGAAGGCGATGTGCGGATAATTGAAGCGGCCCGCCATGATCTCGGCATGCGCCTTGTAGTCGTCGAGATAACGCGGCTTGTGCGCCACGGACAACTGGCCGGGCATATAGTCGATGTCGATCTGGTTGACGGCGGCGAATTCGAGCAGGTGCGCTTTCGCCTCCTCGGCAAGGTCGAACAGCGCCTTGGCGCGGGAGAAGCCGTATTCGGCCTCCATCTCTTCGGCCCAGGCGCGCTGGCCCGTGCCGAGCTGGCCGCCATTGCGCCCTGAAGCGCCGTCGCCGAAGCGATGCGCCTCGATCAGAACGACGTGGGCTCCCGCCTTCGCCAAATGAGCGGCCGCCGACAGCCCGGTGAAGCCACCGCCGACGACGACGACGTCGCAGCTGCGGTCGCCGTCCAGGGCAGGGTACTCAGGGCGTGGTCCGGCTGTGTCTTCGTACCAGGAGCGACCGGGGGAGATAGGTGATTGGTAAGGCATGGGGACACCAGCCAATGGTGAATGGTGAATGGCTGCGAGACGCACGACGTCTGCGCTCATCCATCCAATATGAAACTACTCACCATTCACTATTCACCATTCACACGACGAAGTCGCCGCTCACACGTTGAGCAACAGATACTCCCGCTCCCACGGGCTGATCACTTCCATGAAGGTCTCGAACTCCGCCCGCTTGATCGCTGCATAGGTTGCGGCGAAGGACTTGCCCAGAAGAGCGCATAGTTCCTCGTCGCCTTCGAAAAGATCGACGGCTTCGAGCAGGCCTCGTGGCAGGTCGATCTCGTCGGCGTTTGCGGTGGTCAGCACCGGAGGCTCGGCCTTGATCTTGTTGGTGATGCCGATCAGCCCGCAGGCAAGTGAGGCCGCCAGCGCCAGATAGGGGTTGGCGTCGGAAGACGGGATGCGGTTTTCGACACGCCGCGCCGCCGGATCCGAGCGCGGCACGCGGAACGCCGTGGTGCGGTTGTCATAGCCCCATTTGTTGTTGACCGGCGCCGAGGCCGACTGCGTCAGCCGGCGGTAGGAATTGACGTAAGGGGCAAACATCACCAGCGCGTTCGGCACATGCTTCTGCATGCCGCCGATGAAATGGAAGAAGTGGTCGGTTTCCGAGCCGTCCTTCGCCGAAAAGATATTCAGCCCGGTCTTCTTGTCGATGATCGACTGGTGGATGTGCATGGCAGAACCTGGCTGGCCCTGGATCGGCTTGGCCATGAAGGTGGCATAGATCTCATGCTTCAGCGCTGCCTCGCGGATGGTGCGTTTGAACATGAACACCTGGTCGGCGAGCTCGACCGGATCGCCGTGACGCAGATTGATCTCGAGCTGGCCGGCGCCTTCCTCGTGGATCAGCGTGTCGATCTCCAGGCCCTGGCTTTCGGAGAAATGGTAGATGTCGTCGATCAGTTCGTCGAACTCGTTGACGCCGGCGATCGAATAGCCGGCGCCGCCGCCGATTGCCCGTCCGGAACGCCCGACGGGTGGGGTCAGCGGATAATCCGGGTCGGGGTTCTTGCGCACCAGATAGAATTCGATCTCGGGCGCCACCACCGGCTTCAGCCCGCGCTTGTCATAGGCTGCTACCACGCGCTTCAGGACGTTGCGCGGCGTGAACTCGACCGAACGGCCATCCTGATGGACGAGGTCGCAGATGACGGCGGCCGTCGGGTCTTCTTCCCACGGCACGACGGTCAACGTCGACAGATCCGGCATCAGCTTTAGGTCGCCATCATCCTCCGGATAGTGGAAACCGTTGCCATCCTCGGGATAGCCGCCCGAAATCGTCGTCATGAACACTGCCGATGGCAGCGCCAGCGAGGTGTTGGAAGTGAATTTCTTCGACGGCATCATCTTGCCGCGCGCGACGCCAGCCTGATCAGGCGTGATGCATTCTATGTCTTCGATGCCGCGCCATTCCAGCCAAGCGCTGACTTCCTTCCAGTTCTTCACGCCGCGTTGATTTTTCACGAAGGCAGGCGTTCGGACGCGTCCTCCGCGGGTCGACGGACGGACTTCCTTTTTCGCAGGCGGCATCATTCACCAGTTTGGGTTGCAATTTTCACAGTATAGCTGCTGCCGGTGATGGAAGGGAAGGGGAGCTGGCCCGATAGGTGCGGCAACGAGGCTGAACGCCCTATGTCAGACGGCCTTGCCGGGCGGCGCATTTGCGCTCAGCCATCTGCGCAAGGCACCGGCATAGCGCCTGCGCCATCCGCTTTGCGGCGCGGTCAGGAACCAGGATTGGCTGAGGTTCCAGCTGTCTGCGCACAGATCCCTGAGCCTTGTGTTGATGATGCCTTTGCCGGATAGCGGATAGACCGAGAATTCGGAAAAGAAGATCGCGCCTTCGATTTCGTAGAAATCGCATCGCATGTGATCGAACGGCGCGGTCAGCCGCTCGGCGATGGCAAGCATGCGCGGGAAGGATGCCGGCAGGTCGATCCGGATCCACTGGGGGCCGCTGCCTGGCGGTGGCGGCGCGTAGGTTCCGTCACGGTCGAAATGACATTTCTGTTCGTTGCCGTGCTCATCCCGACGCGCGGCATAGACATAGGCCGTCGTCCCGTTAGACACGTGGAATTTGTACTCCAAAGCAACGGGCTGACCGTCCTCGAGGAGCATCTCTTCCACGAAGATGCGCCTGCTGGCGTGCTTGTAGCCCCATTCGCCGAGCTTCCTGCCATAGCGGTGGCGCATCCAGCGTGCCGTACGCCGGCGCAGCCTAGCTCTGTCCACCTCACCGTTGCGCACCATCATGTTCCAGCGGCAGCCATGATTGGCCTTCACCATGACATTGCCGGTGAGCAGCTCCGCCGGAAGTTCTGCCGCGTCATATCCGGACCACAGAACCGCAGCCGTCTTGAGTTCTGGACAGGTGGACAGAGCGTAGGCTTTCGAGGCGAGCTTGTCGCAAGCCGTGGTGAAGAAGCGATTGTGGTCGAAAATCTTGCGCCACAGGAACTTGTCTGCATAGGAAGCGGGCCTTGCCGGATCGGGCAGCACGCCGCTATGGTTGAAGGTGCGGGCGCAAATCATCGGATGGCGGAAAAGGCACCATGCCTGTACCAGGGTAAGCAGCACGCGGTCGCTCATCCACAGCCCTGGCATGATCAGCTTGCTGGCCAGGGAACACTCCGGCGTGCAACGAACACGTCCCGCGTCATATTTCGATGGATGCTCGTGCGGCCGATAACCGCAAGCCGGGGACCAAGCGTTCTTTCTACGCTTTCCGCCCACAGCCTGCCAAGCGAGACCGGCTCCCACAAGACGATCTGCACATCTTGAGGCGCGGTATCGGCTATGCGAGAAACCACCGCTGCCTTGGGCGATACCATGCTGGCGACATAAACGACCTGCGCCTCGCCATAGTCATAGTCGCGGCCGTCGCAAAGCTCGGCCCGCATCCGCACATAGCCGAGCTTGGCCGCAAGCCTGTTTGCCGTTTCGACCGCTTCAGGCACAATATCGAGACCGATGATTTCGGGGACGACAGTCTGGTCGTGTATGCGGAACATCGTAAACGGACGCCCTCCGCAGCCGACCATGACAGCGCGGCAGCAGCTGCCGAAATCGACGTGATCGAAGACTTCGTTCAGGCGATTATACGCATCCCTAGATGACAGCACGCCGATGCTTGTTTTGCCCGCTGCGATCTGCCCGAAGGATGCCGGACCGCTCAGATCCTGATCCAGCATGTGCCTGATCTCGGCGGTATCTTGCTCCTGCACCATCTTGCCGAATGCGGCGGTCAGCGCCGGTCGGTACGAAAGGATCTCCGGGTAGGTTTCAAGCAACGCCTCGCCGGTATCGTGTCCCATGGCGATGCCAAGATCTCGGATGGCATTTATGAGTTCAGTAGGAGTACGCCCTGGCAAGGAGCCCAGAATTTGCTCCAGTTCACGCTTCCAGGCGCCCAATTCCGGCATTGCTTCCCACCATTCCCTTGCCGTAGCTAGCAGTGTGCGGCGACAACGTCTACATCACTGCCTTCACTTGAACGGGACAGTCGACCATGCCCCTGACCACGATCGGCTTCGACGCCGACGATACCCTATGGCAGAACGAACAGTTCTTCCGCCTGACCGAGAAGCATTTTGCAACCCTGCTCGCCGACCATGGCGAGGCCGAGCACATTTCGGCACGGCTGCTCGAGGCCGAGAAGCGCAACCTTGCCGTCTACGGCTTCGGCATCAAGGGCTTTACCTTGTCGATGATCGAAACGGCGATAGAAGTGACCGAGGGCCGTGTGCCGGCCTCGACGATCGCCGAAATCCTTGCCGCCGGCCGCGACATGCTCGGCCATCCTGTCGAGGCGCTGCCGCATGCGCGCGAGACAGTCGAAAAGCTCGCCGGCGCCTACCATCTGGTGCTGATCACCAAGGGCGATCTGTTCGACCAGGAGCGCAAGCTGGCGGCGTCCGGCCTTGGCGACCTGTTCGATGCCGTCGAGATCGTCAGCGACAAGAGCGCCGCCACCTATGCCAGGATCTTTGGCCGTCACGGCAGCCCGCAGACCAGCATGATGGTCGGCAATTCGCTCAAGTCGGACGTGGTGCCGGCCATCGAGGCCGGCAGCTGGGGTGTGTATGTGCCGCACGAGCTGACCTGGGTGCTCGAACACGTCGAGCCGCCGGTCGAGGCACCGCGTTTTCGTCAGCTTGTAGATCTTGGCGAACTGCCGGCTTTGATCGAGAGCATCGGCAAGGAAGGCTGACCGCCCGCACGCGTTCGGGCGGATTGCGATCAGCCGCGCCCGAGACTGATCAGCCGGTCGACCACCGGCTGCAGCCTTTCGGTGGTGATCGGCTTGGTTACCACCACATCGACCACGCTCGACAGACCCAGGCTGTCGGGCGTGCCGGTCTTGGTTGAAAGCAGGATCACCTTGGGGAGCGACCGCCCAGATGTCCGCCGCAAGGCGTCGATGGCCGCAATCAGCGCGCGGCAGTCCTCGTTGTCGGGGCCGCCATCGAGAACGACGGCGCCCGGAATGAGGGTTCGCAATGTCTTGGCCGCCATTTCTGGCGACTCGGAGATCGGCTTCAGTCCGGACTTCTCGACGATCTTCGACACCACCACCCGGTTGATCGGCGATTTTCCAACGACCAGCACGTGGGAGAAATCCGTTGATATCTCGGAGTTCGCGTCCCTGCTTGACGAATTCAGATGTTTGGCGGTGTCGGTCTCGCGGTTCACAGGGCACATGGGCGGGGCGGGCACTCGGCGCTGCTTCAATGCAGGGTTGAAATCCGAGAGCCAATTGGCGTGAGATCGCCCGCCATGTCAAGCTGAAATGACGGACCTGCGAAATATAGCCGGAAATATTAAAACCCGGAGACAAGGTCTGTTTTCGAACTGTAGTTAAGTTTACGCTCAAAAGCGAAAGTCACCCGCGCTGAAAACCCGCGGGTGACGTTGAAATCGGCCAGTGAGCGGCGGGGCCCATAGGTTCCACAAGCACAAAGCTTCCGTTAGGGAAGATCAGCCGTGACTCTTCTGCGTGACGATCACCGGGATCAGCAGGTCGCCCCAATTGCCGTCGCCACCATGATGCCGGGCCGAGCGCACCAGTTCCACCGAGACGCCGGCCTCCACTGCCTTCATCACCGATTGATTGAGCCGGTGCAGGTCGTTGGCCAGCATGCGGATGGTCGCCTGTTGGTCGACACTCATCGTGGTGGACTGCTCTTCTGCACGTTCCTTGACGCGGCTTATGGATGCCATTTTCTTCTCCCTTGCCCTTCGGGCGTTTCCTCTGTTGGTTATGTCGATCGGTTCATTCCGCTGCCGGCTTGAACTGGGCGTGCTCAGTCGATTCATGCATGGCGGCGGTCGAGGACTGGCCGCCGCTGATCGCCATTGAGACGGCGTCGAAATAGCCGGTGCCGACCTCGCGCTGGTGCTTGGTCGCGGTGTAGCCGTGGACTTCGGCCGCGAACTCGGCTTCCTGCAACTCGGAATAGGCCGCCATCTGCCGCGCCTTGTAGCCGCGGGCCAGCTCGAACATGCCGAAATTGAGCTGGTGGAACCCGGCCAATGTGATGAACTGGAACTTGTAGCCCATGGCGCCGAGCTCGCGCTGGAACTTGGCGATCGTCGCGTCGTCGAGGTTCTTCTTCCAGTTGAACGACGGCGAGCAATTATAGGCGAGCAGCTTGCCCGGATGATGCCTGCGCACGCCTTCGGCGAATTTCTTGGCCTGCGCCAGATCGGGCTTGGATGTTTCGCACCAGATCAGGTCGGCATGCGGCGCATAGGCAATGGCGCGCGCGATGCACGGTTCGATGCCGTTCCTGACCTGGTAGAAGCCTTCAACCGTGCGGCCGGCATCGTAGTCGACGAAAGGCTGGTCGCGCTCGTCAATGTCGGAGGTCAGAAGCTTTGCCGCTTCCGCATCGGTGCGTGCCACGACTAGCGTCGGCGTGCCCATCACGTCGGCCGCCAGACGCGCCGCGTTGAGGTTGCGGATATGCGCAGCGGTCGGGATCAGCACTTTGCCGCCGAGATGGCCGCACTTCTTCTCAGAGGCCAGCTGGTCCTCATAGTGGACGCCGGCAGCGCCGGCCTCGATGAACGCCTTCATGATCTCGAAGGCGTTGAGCGGTCCGCCGAAGCCGGCCTCGGCATCGGCGACGATCGGCGCGAACCAGGTGTCGACCGACAGGCCGTTGCCTTCCGAGGTCTCGATCTGATCGGCGCGCTGCAGCGTGCGGTTGATGCGCTTGACCAGTTCGGGCGCCGCATTGGCGGGATAGAGCGACTGGTCCGGATACATGGCCGACGCGGTGTTGGCGTCGGCGGCGACCTGCCAGCCCGAGAGATAGATTGCCTTCAGCCCGGCACGCACCTGCTGCATCGCCTGGTTGCCCGACATGGCGCCGAGTGCATTGACGAAGTCTTCCTCGTGGATGAGCTTCCACAGCCGGTTGGCGCCCATTTCGGCAAGACTCTGGCGTATCTGGACCGACCCGCGCAGCCGCTTCACATCGTCCGGCGAATAGGCTCGTTCGATGCCGTCGAAGCGGCCTTCGGGCGCGGATGGGACAAGATTGTAAAAATCAGTCATTGGTCACTCCAGATCAATCGATGCCAGTGTCTTGAAACGCCGCGCCCTGGGATGGTGTGCGTCGTCTGTGTGTGACATCATTTACATTGCGCCGCGACGAGAGCGAGGAAAACCGCCATTTCCGGTAGAAAATAAGAGAAAACCTGTGTTGTGTTTGACTACTTGCCGCTGTAAATCTGTCATGATTGTAAAAAGATGGTGCGCCGTTCATCGCTCGCAAGTCGTGTAAATTCTTGTCAAGGAAAGCCGATGGCCGACCAGAAGATATTCGCCGGGCCGCGCATCCGCCGCATCCGCATCGCCAAAGGCCTGACCCAGACGGCGATGGCCGAGGGGCTCGGCATCTCGCCGTCCTATCTTAACCTGATCGAGCGCAACCAGCGGCCGCTGACGGTGCAGCTGATCCTGAAGCTGGCCTCTGTCTACAAGGTCGACCCGCATGAATTGCAGGGTGAGGCGAGAGGGTCGATCTCGGCCTTGAAGGAAGTGTTCGGCGACCCGCTGCTTGCCGGTGAGCTGCCGGGCGACCAGGAACTGATCGAACTGGCCGAGGCCGCCCCCAACGCATCGGCTGCGATGATAAAACTGTTTCGCGCTTACCGCGAGCAGGCCGAGCGGCTGTCCGATCTCAACGAGCTTCTGGCGCGCGAGGGCCGCGCCACGGCGCTGTCCGGTGCGCGGCTGCCGATCGACGAAGTGCACGAGATTTTCGAGCGCCGGCCGAACCATTTTGCAGCACTCGAGGAGGAGGCCGAGGCCTTCACCTCGGTGCTCGACCCCGGCGACGATCTGTTCGGCGCGCTGAAGGCGTGGCTGAAGCGCGAGTATGGCATCGTCGTCAAGGTGCTGCCGGTCGCCACCATGCCGAACTGGCGCCGCCGTTATGACCGTCATTCGCAGCGTCTTTTTCTATCGGAGCGGCTGTCGCCGTTCGACCAGTTGCGCGAAGTCGCCATGGAGGCCTGCCTGATCCGCATGACGGTCGCTGTCGCCGGCGAAATTCAGACGCTGAAGCTCGGTACGGACGAAGCCCGTCGGCTCGCCCGCTTCGAGTTCGGCCGCTACGCCGCCAATGCCTTGATGATGCCCTATCAGGCATTTCATGCCGCCGCCGTGCGGGCTCGTTACGACATCGATGTGCTGCGCTCGCGTTTCGGCGTCTCCTTCGAACAGGCGGCGAACCGCCTGACCATGCTGCAGCGTCCTGGCTTGTCCGGAGTGCCGTTCTTCATGCTCGAGGTCGACAATGCCGGCAACCGCTTCCGCAAGGCCGGCGGCCAGGGCTTTCCGCAAAGCCGCTTTGGCGGCGGCTGCCCGAAACTGCCGGTCCATGCCGCTTTCGCTTCGCCTGGCCAGATACTGGTCGAGGCGGTGGAAATGCCCGACGGCGCCGAGTTCCTCTGCATCGCACGCACGCTCGAGGGGCCGCAGGGTTCGTTCTCCGAGCGCCCGCGCCGCACCGCGCTGCTGTTGGGCTGCGATATCGGCTTTCGCGACGAGATCGTCTATGGCGCCGGGCTGCCGGCAAAGGCCGGACAGGGCGCCGCCACGCCGGTCGGTCCCGCTTGCCGGCTGTGCGAACGCATCGGCTGCCTCGCCCGCGCCGAGCCGCCGGTGACCCGTCCGCTCGGCCTGGACGAGATGGCGACGGGCCTGAGCGCCTTCGATTTCCAGTGATGCTTCTCGGGCTGGAGGTCGCGGAAGACCGCAGCTGTTTGCGCTAAGCAATAGAGCGCGGCCCGAACCATCCCCGAACCAAATATTGATTAAGCATCGGCGCTGCGCTATCGAAGGTGAGCTGCAGGGCAGCCAAGGGGGGACGGCTTATGAACAGGAAAGCTTTGTGGCTTGGCGTGGCGCTTGCCCTTTTGGCGGGGCCTGTTCTGGCAGAAAAATCCTCGGAATTCTTCAAGGACTATCGACAGTATAGTGACGACGGCAAGGCATTCCTGGACAAAATCGATCCAAAGACCGGCGCGGTCGACCTTCCCGAAGGCATCCATCTCGATCTCAAGGACAAGTTCTATTTTCTGGGCAAGAAGGACGCGACGTCCGTCCTGACCGAGGCCTGGGGCAATCCGCCTGATACCGCGTCCGAAGCAATCGGCATGATCTTCCCGGCCAAGTACGAGCCCATCGCCGGCAACGGTTGGGGCATCGAATTGCGCTATGAAAAGATCGGCCATGTCGATGACGCCGACGCCGCATCCATCGACTACACCGAATTGCTGAGCAGCATGCAGGCGGACACATTGTCGGCCAACGATCAGCGGGTGAAGGACGGCTTTCCCCCGATCAAGCTGATCGGCTGGGCCTCGCCGCCGGTCTATGATTTCGTCCACAAGCGGCTGCACTGGGCCAAGGAACTGCAGTTCGGAGACGATACCGTCCACACGCTCAATTACGACGTCCGTTTCCTCGGCCGGGAAGGCGTCTTCGTGATGAGCTACATCGCTACGGTCGAACAATTGCCGGAGATCAAGCAGAGCCTGGACGAAGTGCTGGGCGTGGCGGACTTCAACACCGGCAAGAAATACACCGATTTTCTGCCAGGCACCGACACGGTCGCCGCGGTTGGCATTGGCGGCCTCATCGCCGGAAAACTCGCGGCAAAGGCCGGCCTGATTGCAGTCGCGCTCATCGCCCTGAAAAAGTTCGGCATTCTGCTGCTGGTACCGTTGGCCGGTCTCTGGCGCTTTATCCGCGGCAACAAGGGCATGTCCTAGAAACGGCGGTGTTTGCCCGTATGGCTGCCGGTTGGCGGTGCGCCAAAGGGAATGCCGGGCTGGATCACGTCCGGCTGTAGCCTATGCGCTAGGCGAATACGGCACGTTTCTGTCGTCCATTGTGCATCATGCCACCCCGAGATAGCCGACAGTCGCACCCCATGACCGATACCGCATCTTCTCCAATCGCCGCACCGCCGATCGTCTCGCCGCGCGAAGAGCGGGTCGGCTTGCTGCTGGTGTTCCTGTCGGCGCTGATGTGGAGCTTTGGCGGCACCATCGCCCGCTTCATCGACACCGCTGACAGTTGGACGGTGGTGTTCTGGCGCTCGCTGTGGGCGGCTGTGTTCCTGATTTGCTTCATGGCCTGGCGCGACGGCTGGCGCGGCATGTTGCGGCTGTTTCGCGACATGGGCCTGCCCGGCCTTGCCGTGGCCGTCTGTTTCGCCACGGCGTCGACGTGCTTCGTTGTCGCGCTCGCCTACACCACCGTTGCCAATATCCTGTTGATGCAGGCCGGTGTGCCGCTGCTGGCGGCATTGCTTGCCTGGGTGCTGTTTCGCGAACGCGTCGCCGTCGCGACCTGGGTGGCGATCGCCGCCGTCATCGCCGGCGTCGCCATCATGGTGTCGGAATCGCTCGACGGCGCCGTATCGCCCATCGGCGACGGGCTGTCGCTGCTGATCGCCGTCATGTTCTCGATTGCCACCGTCATCACCCGGCGCTTCGCCCATGTGCGCATGACGCCGGCGACGTGCCTCGGCACGATGCTGGCAGCGGCTTTCGCCGCATCGCAAGCCACGCAGTTTGCCACGTCGACCCACGACATGGCTTTCCTGTTTGCCTTCGGCGTTATCAATCTCGGCCTGGGCCTTGCCTTCTTCGCCACCGGCGCGAGGCTGGTTCCGGCGGCGATCGCAGCACTCCTCGGCACGTTCGAGCCGATCCTCGGACCGATCTGGGTCTGGCTCGTTCATGGCGAGGTGCCCTCGGTGCGCACCATCATCGGCGGCGCGGTGGTGGTCGCCGCGCTGCTCGTCCATATCGCGCTTGAATTCAAGCGCCAGGCGAGGCCTGCACGGCCGGGGACCACTGGCCTGCCATCCCCTAATTGACCCGCCTTTCCCTTGGTTGAGCCCGTCTTCCCTAATTACGCCGTCTTTCCCCAATTAGCGAAGCCGCACGCCCTATTGACCGAGCTTCCCCGCGCGGGCCATTGACAACCTTGCTGCGGCACGGGCAGGCTGGGGCACGGCAACAACAAGACAGGCTTATCTTGCCAAGTGTCCCCGCCGGTCGGACCAAGACCGGACCACAGCGTCGTATCCCTGCCAGCGCCGCGGCGAAAGCCTCTGACGGCGTCAGCGCGCCCGCCATGCGGGCACACAGAGCCATCATCTGCCGCTCGTCGAACCGCCCGGACGGCGCTGGCAGTTCATGCTTGTGGCTGCCCGGAAAGCTCAATACTCTGAAGCAAATGCCCAATCGCGCTCGAACAGCGACGACTTGGCGAAGGAACACTCATCAAAGGAGAACAGCATGATCCGCAAAGCGCTCTGGCTTTCGGCGACCTCGGCATTTCTGACGCTTTTCGCCGTTGGCGGCCATGCCGAGGATCGCGTCGTCAACGTCTTCAACTGGTCGGATTACATCGACAGTTCGATCATTGACGACTTCACTAAGGAGACCGGCATCAAGGTCGTCTACGACACCTTCGATTCCAATGAAATCCTCGAAACCAAGCTGCTTGCCGGCGGCAGCGGCTATGACGTCGTCGTGCCCAGCGGCAACTTCCTGGCCCGCCAGATCCAGGCCGGCGTGTTCCAGAAGCTCGACAAGTCGAAGCTGCCCAACATTTCCAACATGTGGGACACGGTTTCGGAGCGCACCGCCAAATACGATCCCGGCAATGAATACTCGATCAATTACATGTGGGGCACCGTCGGCATCGGCTACAACATCAAGAAGGTGCAGGCAGCACTCGGCACCGACAAGATCGACAGCTGGGATGTGTTCTTCAATCCCGACAGCCTGGCCAAGCTGAAGGACTGCGGCGTCTATGTGCTGGACTCGCCGGCCGACATCATCCCGGCGGCGCTCAAATACCTCGGCCTCGATCCGAACAGCACCTCACCTGACGACATCGCAAAGGCCGAGGAGACGTTGCTGAAGGTGCGTCCGTATATCCGCAAATTCCATTCGTCCGAATACATCAACGCGCTCGCCAACGGCGACATCTGCCTGGCGGTCGGCTGGTCGGGTGACGTCTTCCAGGCGCGCAACCGCGCGGTCGAGGCCAAGCAAGGCGTCGAGATCGGCTATTCCGTGCCCAAGGAAGGCGCCCAGATGTGGTTCGACCAGATGGCGATTCCCGCCGATGCGCCGCATGCCGCCGAGGCACTCGAATTTCTCAACTACATGATGAAGCCGGAAGTGATCGCCAAGTCGTCCAACTATGTGCTGTACGCCAACGGCAACAAGGCTTCGCAGCAGTTCGTCGACAAGGCGCTGCTGGATGATCCGGCGGTCTATCCGGACGCCGAGACCTTGAAAAAGCTCTATACGGTCCAGCCCTACGATCCCAAGACCCAGCGCCTGATCACGCGCAGCTGGACCAAGATCGTCACCGGCCAGTAAGCAATGCGACATGGTCCCGGCAGCCACCTGCCGGGACCATTCTTCTCTGGGGCAAGAAGCAAAAAAATAGGACGGAGTGGGACATGAAATCGCTTGGCAGCATCCGCAGGGATTTCGCGCCATGGAACGACCCGAACGCCAAGCCATATATCCAATTCGAGAACGTCACCAAGAAGTTCGGTGACTTCACCGCCGTCAACAATCTGTCGCTGACCATTTTCGAGCGCGAGTTCTTCGCCCTGCTCGGCGCGTCGGGCTGCGGAAAGTCGACGTTGCTGCGGATGCTTGCCGGCTTCGAGGAGCCCACCGCCGGCCGTATCCTTCTCGACGGCCAGGACTTGCGCGGCATCCCGCCCTACCGCCGCCCGGTCAACATGATGTTCCAGTCCTATGCGCTGTTCCCGCATATGAGCGTGGAAAAGAACATTGCCTTCGGCCTCAAGCAGGAAGGCATGCCGGGACCGGATATCGAAAAGCGCGTCGCCGAGATGCTGAAGCTGGTGAAGCTAGAGCAGTTCGCCAAGCGCAAGCCGCACCAATTGTCGGGCGGCCAGCGCCAGCGCGTCGCGCTCGCCCGCTCGGTTGCCAAGCGGCCAAAAGTCTTGCTGCTCGATGAGCCGCTCGGCGCGCTCGACAAGAAGCTGCGCGAGGAAACGCAGTTCGAGCTGATGGACCTGCAGCAAAATCTCGGCCTTACCTTCGTCGTCGTCACCCACGACCAGGAAGAGGCGATGACCATGGCCGACCGCATCGCCATCATCGACAAGGGCGAGGTGATGCAGGTGGCGACGCCGGCGGAAGTCTATGAGGCGCCGAGCTCACGCTTCGTTGCCCACTTCGTCGGCAATGTGAACATGTTCGAAGGCAAGGTCGCCGAGCGTGCGGCAAACACCACGCGCATTACCGGCGCGACAGGGGCCCAGATCGTCGTCGAAAACAGCACCGATACAAAGGCCGGTTCCGACATCGTCTTCGCCATCAGGCCGGAGAAGATCAAGGTGTCGTCGAAGAAACCGGCCGACGCAGTCAATGCGCTTGAGGGCGAGGTCTACGACGTTGCCTATCTCGGCGACATGACCGTCTACCACATCCGGCTGGATGACGGGCAGATCATCAGGGCAAGCGCGCTCAACGCGGCGCGAGTCACCGAGGACCCGCTGACCTGGAACGACCGCGCCTGGGTCTCCTTCCGGCCGGATGCCGGCGTCGTGCTGACGCGGTAGGGGGCGGGCATGTCCAACATCGCCATCACCGGCACCGGCCCATCGACAGCGGCCAAACCGTTTCTGACACGGCTCGGCGCCGGCTTCGTCAGCCGGCTCGTCATCATCGTGCCCTATCTCTGGCTGCTGTTCTTCTTCCTCATCCCGTTCATCATCGTTTTCAAGATCTCGCTGTCGCAGACGGCGATCGCCATGCCTCCCTACACGCCCGTGCTCGATTTCAGGGACGGCATGTCCGGTTTCTTCGCCGGCTTCCGCGAACTCAACTTCGACAATTATACCTTGCTGGCGCAGGACGCGCTTTACTTCAAAGCCTATGTGACCAGCGTCATCATCGCCGCGATATCGACGGTCCTTACGCTGCTCGTCGGCTACCCGATCGCCTATGGCATGGCGCGTGCGCCGGCAACGATCCGCCCGACCTTGATGATGCTGGTGATCCTGCCGTTCTGGACGTCGTTCCTGATCCGCGTCTACGCCTGGATTGGCATCCTCAAACCTGAAGGCCTGCTCAACCAGCTGCTGCTCGCCACCGGCATCATCGACGAACGCTTGATCATTCTCAACACCTACTATGCGATCTTCATCGGCATCGTCTATTCCTACCTGCCATTCATGGTGCTGCCGCTCTATTCCTCGCTGGAAAAAATGGATTATTCGCTGATCGAGGCGGCCAAGGATCTCGGCTGCCCGCCGACATCAGCCTTCTGGAAAATCACCTTCCCGCTGTCGCTGCCCGGTGTCATTGCCGGCTGCCTGTTGGTGTTCATTCCCGCGGTCGGCGAGTTCGTCATTCCCGACCTGCTCGGCGGATCGCAGACGCTGATGATCGGCAAGACGCTCTGGAACGAATTCAACAGCAACCGCGACTGGCCAGTATCATCGGCGGTGGCGGTGATCCTGCTATTGCTGCTGATCGTGCCGATCATGCTATTCCAGCGAGCCCAGGCGCGCGCCCAGGAGCAAGACAAATGAACACCAGCTGGAGCCGCTTCAACGTCACCTCGGTCGTGCTGGGCTTTGCCTTCCTCTATCTGCCCATCGTGCTGCTCGTCATCTTCTCCTTCAACGAGTCGAAGCTGGTCACCGTCTGGGGCGGCTTCTCGACCAAATGGTATGCCTCGCTGTTCCACAATCAGGGGCTGATGGACGCCACCTGGGTGACCGCGCGTGTGGCTGTCATCTCCGCCACTGTGGCAACCGTGCTCGGCACGCTGGCGGCACTGACCTTGACCCGCTACACCCGCTTCCGCGGCCGCATCCTGTTTTCCGGCATGGTGTTTGCGCCGCTGGTCATGCCGGAAGTCATCACCGGCCTGTCGCTGTTGCTGCTGTTCGTTGCCGTCGGTCTCGACCGTGGCTTCCTGACCGTGACGCTTGCTCACATCACCTTGACCATGTGCTTCGTGGCTGTCGTCGTGCAGTCGCGCCTGGTGTCGTTCGATCGTTCGCTGGAAGAAGCTGCCTTGGACCTCGGCGCAACGCCGGTAAAGACCTTCTTTCAGATCACGCTGCCGGTGATCATGCCGGCCATCGTCTCCGGCTGGATGCTGGCCTTCACCTTGTCGCTTGACGATCTGGTGATCGCCTCCTTCACCTCGGGGCCTGGCGCCACCACGCTGCCGATGAAGATCTACAGCCAGGTGCGTCTCGGCGTGACGCCGGAAATCAACGCCGCCTGCACCATCCTGATCGCCGTCGTGGCGGTAGGCGTCATCATCGCTTCGGTCGCCAACAAGCGGCGTGAGGTGCAGCGCCAGCTCGACGAACAGGCCGCGCAGCGCGGTTGATTGCGTCAAACGAGGGATAGGGCGGTCCCGGTAAGGGTCCGCCTATTCGCCTGAGACGCCGCGGCTGATCGGCGAGATGAACGGCGTGCTCCAGGTGCCGCCGACGAAGAATGACGACTGGTTGGATCCCTGCTGGCCATTGACCGGTGCCGCTGCCGGGTCGGCCTGGGTGACACCCCCCGAAAGCGCCAGCCCGCGTCCGCCGTAAGAGGCGATGCCGGACAGCCAGACCTTGTATTTCGCCGAATTGGCCTCGGCCTTGTCCAGCCTTGCCACACCCTTCGAGATGGTGGCCTTGAGCTCGGCGCCGTCCATCGGCAGTGTCCCGTCCGAGACGTCGTCGAGCGCGAAGAAGCCGCCCTGTTCCGTGTGCTTCAGAAATGCCGGCAAATTGAGCCCGCTCAGCGCGCCCGGCCCGAACGTCGCAGAGACCGAGCCGTCGGCGTTCTCGAAGATCGAGTCCCAGGATTTGCCCGGCCCTTTGAGAATGACCGAGACAGTGCCGGTGCTGGCCGGCACCAGCCGCGTCATTCCGGCCGCGGTGCCGAAAGCGGCGCCGTCAATGTCGGAGGCGAGCAGCCGGATCTCGACCTGCGAGCCCTCCGGTTTGCGGTCGAAACGCAGGCTGCTCTGCACGTTGCCGCCAAAGGCCGACGCATCGGAGATATCGAAGACGGCAAGCCCGTTCTTCACCTGCGCCGTGGCGGCGACGTCGGCAAGCTGGATTGCGCCGGCCGAGGCATGTGCCGCTGACAGCCTCAGATCGAGATTGATCCGGTCGGCGAAGCTGGTGTCGATTTCGCCGGGACCGGTCTCGCCGGTCGGCGCCAGCGGCGTGAAGGCCGAAAACAGCGACCTGAGGTCGAGCGTATCGAAGGCGAGTGTGCCTGATATCACCGGCAAGGCGTCGCCGAACGAAAAATCCAGCGCCCCCATTCCCGGATTGCTGTCGAGCGTCACCGCGGTGTTTTCGAATTTGACGCGGCCGGCGGTCGCCGTGATCTTGCTCGAAATCGAGACCGAACCGATCGCCGTACCAGGGGCAATGCCGGCCTGCGACCATTCCAGCACGCGCCGCAGCGAGGGCGCGGCGAATTTCGCCTGGCCATCGAAATAGGCGTTTTGCGACATGCTGGCCGTGCCGTCGAACGAGAAGCTGGCCGGCGCTGCCTTGAACGAAAACGTGACCGGTGCGGCGCCGCCGGCAAACAGCACCAGCGGCTTGGGCGAGGCGGCATCGACGGTGACGCTCTCGCCGCGCCAGATTCCGGTCGCCGACAAGGTCGCGTTGCTGTTCATCGCTGCCCAGCTCGCCTGGCCGGACAGGCTGGTCAGCAATTCGACGTCCTTGCCGCCGACGGAGGCGACCATGCGGCCGTCCCTGAATTCCACGGTGCCGAACGGATCGGCGGGCAGCTTGCTCAGATCCGGCTTCGTCGGATCGGCGTTGACCACGCCGCGCGCCGTGTCGATGGAGCGGGTGATGCGTCCGCCCGTTGGTATGGCGGGCAGGAATATGCCGTTTGCGGCGCGCTGGACCCGGATCGTCGGCCGCACCAGCCGCGCCGTCGAAAACACCACATCGCCCTGCAGCGCCGCCATGGCCGACAGGTCGACCTCGACCCGTTCGGCCTCGATCACCGGCGGCGCGTCGGTCTCGGTCCACTGGGACAGCGTGACGTCGCTCAATATGGCGCGGAACTTCGGCCACACCTCGATGCGCGGCGAACCGGCGATGGTGACCCTGAAACCGCTCCACGCGCTCATCTCCCAGGCGATGCGATCGCGCACGATCCGGGTCGAGGCAAACAGCGGCAGAGCGGCGACGACCAGCGCGATGACGAGCACGGCAACGCCGATCGCCCATATTCCGCGCCGGATCAAAGGTGATGGCATATTGCCCCGGTTGCTTTCATTCCGATAAACGCCTGACGGGTGTAACCGCCAGTCGTCACCACGCCTTCCAGCCGTCACTACGACTTAGGGCTGAGGCATTTCAAGTCTTTATGGCCCGGCGATGGCAATTGCGCACATATGGCCGAGTTTAGCGGAACAAAATCTTGCTCTGCCGCACGGTGGTAGGCATAAGCGATGCAGCTTCAGCCTGTTACGAGGCGCGGCGTTTTTGGGACAGCGGCGCCTGTAAAGCTGAGGCTAGTGCATGTCGCCCGGAAGAGTGCAGCGGTTCCGGGACAACGACGTGCATCAAAACAAAAGCATATCTATCTTGCGACGCGACCGGCTTCAAGGAGGATCGATCATGGCTGCCGAAGCACCGCTCTGGACTCCGACGCAAGAGCAGATCGACGCAGCACCACTGACCGCGTTCATGAAGGCAGCAGCGGCCAAAAGCGGCACATCCTTCACCTCCTACGCCGAACTGCACCGCTGGTCGGTCGAGGATCGCGAAGGCTTCTGGAGCCTGCTGTGGGACTTTTGCGGCATTGTCGGCGACAAAGGGACCGATGGGACGGTGCTCGTCGATGGCGACAAGATGCCCGGCGCATCGTTCTTTCCCGAAGCGACACTGAACTTCGCCGAGAACCTGCTGAAGAAGACCGGTTCCGGTGACGCGATCGTCTTTCGCGGCGAGGACAAGATCGAGCGGCGGCTGTCGTGGAGCGAACTGCACCAGCTGACCTCGCGCTTTCAGCAGCTTTTCCTGTCGCTCAAGGTGAAAAAGGGCGACCGCATCGCGGCGATGATGCCCAACATGCCGGAAACCGTCGCCGCCATGCTGGCGGCCGCCTCCATCGGCGCGGTCTGGTCGTCCTGTTCCCCCGATTTCGGCGAGCAGGGCGTGCTCGACCGTTTCGGCCAGATCGAGCCGGTCATATT
Source organism: Mesorhizobium sp. M0626 (assembly GCF_040320665.1). Taxonomy (NCBI): domain Bacteria; kingdom Pseudomonadati; phylum Pseudomonadota; class Alphaproteobacteria; order Hyphomicrobiales; family Phyllobacteriaceae; genus Mesorhizobium; species Mesorhizobium sp. M0626. Next base: position 174,220 of record NZ_JAMYQD010000013.1, read on the forward strand.
CATTGCGCCGGATGGCTATTGGTACAATGGCAAGGCAATCGAGGTCGCCGACAAGATCGCTGCCGTTGCAGCGAAGCTCGAAACAGTAGCCAAGGTCCTGATCGTCGACTATCTCGGTACCTCGCGTGACATCGCCGCGGTCATCGATAAGGCCGTGGCGCTCGAAGAGGCGCTGTCACCCTTTGCCGCCAAAGCGGTCACGTTCGAGCGGCTGCCGTTTGCGCATCCGCTCTACATCCTGTTTTCGTCAGGTACCACCGGCGTTCCCAAATGCATCGTCCATTCGGCCGGCGGCACGCTGGTCCAGCACGTCAAGGAACACCGGCTGCATGCCGGGCTCGTCGAAGGCGACCGCTTCTTCTACTTCACCACCTGCGGCTGGATGATGTGGAACTGGCTGGTGTCGGGCCTGGCCTCGGGCGCCACGCTGCTGCTCTATGACGGCTCACCCTTCCACCCCGACGGCAATGTGCTGTTCAGCTTCGCCGATGCCGAGAAGATGACCTTTTTCGGCACCTCAGCCAAATTCATCGATTCCGTGCGCAAGGCCGGGCTCAAGCCGATCCGCAGCCATGATCTGTCGAGTGTGCGGGCTATTTCCTCCACCGGCTCACCGTTGTCGCCGGAGGATTTCCGCTTCGTCTATGACGGCATCAAGAAGGACGTACATCTCGCCTCGGTTTCCGGCGGCACCGACATCGTCTCCTGTTTCGTGCTCGGCGTACCGACGCAACCGGTCTGGACCGGCGAGATCCAGGGTCCCGGCCTCGGCCTTGCCGTCGATGTATGGGACGATGACGGCAAGCCGATCCGCGAGCAAAAGGGTGAGCTGGTCTGCACAAAAGCGTTCCCGTCGATGCCGATCGGCTTCTGGAACGATCCTGAGGGCAAGAGATACCATGCGGCCTATTTCGAGCGCTTCGACAATGTCTGGTGCCACGGCGACTTCGCCGAATGGACCGCGCATGGCGGCATGATCATCCACGGCCGTTCCGACGCGACGCTCAATCCGGGCGGTGTGCGCATCGGCACGGCGGAGATCTACAATCAGGTCGAACAGATGCCGGAGATCCTTGAGGCGCTGTGCATCGGTCAGGATTTCGACAATGACGTCCGCGTCGTGCTGTTCGTGCGGCTGGCCGCCGGCGTGACGCTGGACGAGGATCTGGAAAAGCGCATTCGTTCCAAGATCCGCAGCGGCGCCAGCCCGCGCCACGTGCCGGCAAGGATCGTCGCCGTCAGCGACATTCCGCGCACCAAATCGGGCAAGATCACCGAGCTTGCAGTGCGCGACGTGGTGCATGGCCGCGCCATCAAGAACAAGGAAGCGTTGGCCAATCCAGAGGCGCTGGAGCTGTTCAGGAACCTGCCGCAGCTGGCTGAGTGACGCGGCCGGGATGGTTAACCAGATATGTCGGTCGAATTTACCTAGATTTCATGAGTGGTACACATTCGTAAATTTTTTGGACGGCCGGTAAGGAGTTGTTAAGGCCCGGCGTCGATAGTCGCACGTAACTTGAGGGAGAAATCCCGTTCCTCGTCCCCTGAGGATCAGATTCGCTCAAGCCCCCGTTGTGACAGCAAATCCCATTTAAGGCGTCCTGTTGGACGCCTTTTCTTTGTCCGGGATTCTCGCCCGGAAATCGCCGGCCTATTCGGCCAGCACCCGCGTCGACGGGAAGGCGACCTCGACCAGCGTCCCTTCGCCCGGCGTCGAGGTGATGGTGAAGCGGGCGCGGTTGGCTTCCACCATCGCCTTGGTCAGCGGCAGGCCGAGACCGGTGCCGTCGCCACGCCCGCGCTTCAGCGCATTGATCTGCTTGAACGGCTTCAGCGCCTGCTCGATCTCGGCATGGCTCATGCCAATGCCGGTATCGCGCACCCGCATGACAACGTCGCCGGAGGTTTCATAGGCGGTCGACACGATCACCTGTCCGCCGGCTTGCGTATAGCGAATGGCATTGGACAGGATGTTGAGCGCGATCTGGCGCACGCTTCTGAGGTCGGCGACGACTTCCGGCAGTCGCGAGGCGAAGCTGGAGCGGATGATGACACGCTCGCGGTTGGCCTGCGGCTGCATCATCGCCACCGTCTCGGCCAGCGTATCGTTGAGCGACACCGCCTCGTAGTCCATTTCCTGCTGGCCGGCCTCGATCTTCGAAATGTCGAGGAGGTCATTGACGAGATCGAGCACATGGTTGCCCGAGCGGTTGATGTCTCTGAGATAGTCGCGGTAGCGGTCATTGGCTACCGGGCCGAACTTCTCGTCCACCATCAGCTCGGAAAAGCCGATAATGGCGTTGAGCGGCGTGCGGATCTCGTGGCTGATGCGGGCGAGGAAATCGGTCTTCTGCGAGGAGGCGCGCTCGGCCACCGCGCGCGCCTGGGTCAGATCCTCTTCGGCCCGCTTCCACTGCGTGATGTCGCGCACCACGGCGCAGAAGCCGCTGTCATTGGGCAGCCTGCCGATGGTCATGAACAGCGGGATGAAGCGCCCTTGCGCCTCGCGCCCGATCACCTCGCGGCCATCGTTCATCACACTCGCCACGCCGGGCTCGGACAGGCCGTTCAGATAGTCGCGCGCCGCGCGCTGGCTTTCGATGGCAAACAGCGAGGCGAACGGTTTACCGGTGACGTCGTCGCTGTCGAAGCCGAACAGCGCCTCGGCCGGCCGGCTGATCGAGCGGATGTCGCCGTCGCGGCCGATCAACACCACACCATCGGTCGCGGTGTCGATGATGGTGCGCATCTCGGCAATGCGCGCTTTGAGTTCGGAGACATCGGGCTGCGTCTGCTCCTCGGCTGCGAGATGCGCAACCATCGGCGGCTCGTTATCGCCGGTACGTCGCACCACCAGCATCAGCGCCTTGCCGGCGCGCCACGGCACCGAACGCAAAATGGCTTCGATCGGAAATTCCTGGCCCTCGCGCGTCTTCAGTTTGAGTGTGTGGTCGCTTTCGCCGGCCATTTCTGAATAGGGATCGGCAAACAGCGCGTCGAGCCCGCCGGCGTCGCTCAGGTCCTCAAGCGTGTCATAGCCGGTCAGGCCGAGGAATTCCTCATTGGCGTAATGAAGCTCGTCGCCCGAATGGATGAGCAGCGGCACCGGCAGCTTGCCGAGGATCGACGTGTCAGGGGCCTTGTGTTCATCTCCGACCGAGAATGCCGAAGGCATGAACCCCTCAAGCTTGAGCGGCGGCACTTTCAGGCGCTGTGGTTCTGCCGGCACTGTGTCCGCATCGCCGGCCTTGTCCCCGTCTTCCACGGCGGAATCGGTCGCCTCGTCGGACGGCGCCCAATCCTCATTGTCCTCGGCATCGCGGAAGTCGGCCGACGTCATGCTGTCGTCTTCACCGGCATTGGCCGGCGTCTCGGCAACAACCGGCTGTGGCTCTGCGGCCTCGACGATCTCTTGGGCTTGCGTATCATCCGGTTCGGAAGCCGGCGCAAGTTCGTCGTTGGACGACGTTGCTTCCGTACTGTCTCCGGTGACGGAGCCTGGTTCGGGATCGGCATAGTCGAGCAGGGAGCGCGACACTGTCGGCGCCTTCGCCTCGCCTGCTTCGCTGTCCGCAAGGCCGTCGTCCGGCTGCTCGCCGTCAAGCTGCGTCAGGTCCTTTTCGTCCTCGGCATCGCTTTCCGGCGGTTCGGCCTCAGCCGTTTCGCTTTCGGGTGCGGCTGCCGATGGTTCAGCCACGGCAGCCGGGCCGGCTTCGCCCGGACTCGAGACCTCGGCGGGTTGTCGGGCTGGCGCGGCTGTTTCAGGCTGGTCCGCCTCGACATGATCCGGCTTGGGCTCATCTGCCTTGGCCTGGTCTGGCGTTACCTGATCCGGATTGGCCGGTTCGGCCTGCTTGGCAGTCTCCGGCTGCTCCGGCGGGGGATTGTCCTTCTTCAGCCGCTCGCCGATTTCGCGGAAAGCGCTGCGCTCCAGCGTCGACAGGCCCCTCTCGCTTGTCGGCTGCTTGTCGTTGGCGGGCTGCCGATGCTCGGCCAGCCGGATGACCTTATCGGCAAAACGACGTTCCTGCTTCGGCACGATGGTCAGTGCCGGCACTTCGCCCTCGAACGGATCGGCCGCCTTGGGAGCTTCCGCCACGGGCTGTTCCGGGGCCGGCTCGGCTGCTGCCGGTGGCGCGCCATTGGGGACCAGCGCCATGCCGATTGCTTCCGGATCGACCACCGCATCGCCGGCGCGGGCGACGCCGAAACCACGAAAACCTTCGAAGGCGCGGCTGCGGCCATAGACAGGCAGTGCTGCCAGATCGACCGGTATCTTCAGGTCGGAGCCGGCAACCGGCCACAGTACCGAGCGGCCCGACCAGGTGTCGCGCCGTTCAAGCAGGCCCGCGATCTCGCCCGAGGCGTCGAGGCCGAAAATTGTCGCGACGTCCTTGAAGCGGCGGCCGATCACGTCGGCGGCGGCTTTGCCGACAATGTCGCCGAATTCCGGCGACAGCGCGCTGAACTTGCCCTCGGCGTCGGTGCGCCAGACGAAGCGCAGCGGCGGCGCCGAGCGGTCGACCTCACGTTTGGCGGGAGGCGCAGCCGGTGGAGCTGCGTCAGACGGCAGGGCGGGCGCAGCGGCACTGCTGTCCAACTGCGCACTCTCGGCCGGGGAAACAGAGTCCGGCTCGGCCTGCGCCGGACTGTCCGGCTCGCCCGCCTGCGGCTCTTCGCCGGCATGGAAGTACCAATGATCATGTTGCGCCGGCGCGCTGTCATTCGCCGCCTGCTCGCGGCAGGTCGTCTGCTCGCGATGGTCCGCCTTTGTATCGGTTGACGCCGAAGCATCATGCTTGGTGGCAGCCGGACCTGTCTCCCCGACATCAGGTGCGGCCGCGAGTGGGGCGCCCTGATTCCCGCTTGCGGTGGGGTGGTCAGCCACCGCATCCACCGTTACCGCGTTCTCCGCGGCGGCTTGCGCCGGGCCATCGTCGACCTGCGCTGCAGCAGGTTCGGCATCCAGCTCGCCGACAGGATTTTCCTCACCGAGCTGATCCTCGTCGATGACCACCAGCAGATGCCTGGACTCGGTCAGGCGCGCGAAGCCGGCCGGATAGGACGTGGCGCCGCCGGGGACCAGCCGCTTGACGATGCGGTCGTCCTGGCTCGCCACGTCGGCGACAAGCGCGGCCAGCGTCTCAGGCCGGATGGCGAGCGCGCCAAAGCCATCGGAAGCCGCCTCGACAGTGCCGGCGGCGTCGACAAAGGCGATGAAATGGCCGTCTTCGGTAAAGCCGCTGATGGCGCGGGCCGCAATGTCGGCAGCACTGCGCGAGCCGGCCTGCGCTGCCGGCACCACCAGCATGATGGCGCTTTCGCCGTCCGGCATAGTCACCGCACTGGCCAGGAAGCCGACGGCGCGGCTGGTGATGCCGGTCGCCAGCCGTACCGTAATGGCGCGGTCGCTGCCGATCTGCGGGAAGCCCGCGGTCGCCATGATCTGGCGCCTGGCGATCAGCGGCAGCTGAGCCGAGGCGCCGATGATGGCCTCGATATCGGGATAGCCGAACACCGCAGCGCCCGGGCCGTTGGCCCAGATCACCTGTTCGAGGTCGGCCGACAGAATCGCGATCGCGTCGCCGGCGGCGAAGCGCTGGCGAACCGCATCAAGCACGGCGACATCGAGGAAAGAGTAGTTCTCGGAAGGCATGCGCTTGGCGGACCCTTTCGGTGAAACCTCTTGGCGAACCCCTCTTGGCGAACCTACAAGGCGGGCAATTTGCAGTTAACGCTTTGTTAATAAAAGCCCGCGCGGCGAAGGTCCACAAGCCATGGCGGGAAGCAGGTGGAATCTCTGGCCACTTGGTTAACAGCTCTCGGAATGTCCCTGGATAACTTCTTGGGTGACGCATGGGAAGAAATTTATGGTGCACTGCAACAAAGATATTGCATCGCACAAAAAAACCGCTATATTGCCATCATACATGAACGAGACGGCTTTTTGTCAAAGCCGCTACCCCGAAAGGATGGAAAATGACCAAGGCCAAGACCGCTGAGACCATCGAAAACGTCGAATTCCCGAGCTTCGACGCTTCCAAGGCAACCGACCAGATCCGCGCTTTCGCCGAAAAGGGCGTCGAGCAGTCGAAGGAAGCCTACTCCAAGCTGAAGACCGGCGCCGAAGAGACCCAGAAAGTCCTGGAATCGACCTTCGAGACTGCCAAGACCGTTTCCAGCGACCTGTCGCTCAAGACCATCGCCGCTCTGCGCGCCAATGCCGAAGCCGGCTTCTCGCATCTCGAGGCCCTCATCGGCGCCAAGTCGCTGTCGGAAGTGGTCGAACTGCAGACCGCCTTCCTGCGCAAGCGCGTCGAGACCACCGTCGAGCAGGCCAAGGACTTCCAGGCTGTTGCTTCGAAGGCTGCCGAAGACGTCTCCAAGCCGGTCAAGACCGCTTTCGAGAAGGCCCTGAAGGACATCAAGGCCGCCTAATAATTGCGCACAACTCTGCGATGCATCAAAACGTCGCATTTCGTCAGACAAATAGGTGTGCGATAGAGTTGTCCAAATGAATACCCGGCGAGTGGAACCTCCTCCCTCTGCTCTCCGGGGTGACCAGCCAGCACCTCCTCCCGCTGGCTCGTAACAGGAAAAGGCCGGCACCTCCTCCCGCCGGCCTTTTTCTTTTGCCGAAGAAACGGGCGTCTGTTGGGAGACCGGCTTTGCCTTATCAAAGGCCTTGAATTAGTCTCTGATAGACCGTATTGGACGCATCGCCGAACGACAGAGCGGATCTCGGAGAATGAATTTTCACCACGATCTGGCTCAGGCGAACGTGCCGTTGTAGCTCAGATGGTTAGAGCGCCGGATTGTGGATCCGGAGGTCGCTGGTTCGATCCCAGCCAACGGTACCATCGAATTTCCCGCTAAAGTATTGATTGCCGATCCCGACGGTCCACGAGAGATCAAGACCTGTATGGCGCTGTCGGCAGGGCAGGAAGACCCTGACTGCACACACGCCGCGGTGCGGATACCCGCGCCACAGCTTAGGTTTCATTTTACTCCAGCGATTCGTCGGTCGGCCGAGGCGTCGTGCCTGCCTGACGAGGGCGGCCGGCATTGCGATTTGCAATACGGCTGTCGAGCGGCGATCTGGACGCTTGCTGGGCGCCGGCGGTCTTGGGTGCCGTCGGCTTGGCGCCGGAATCGCTGTCTTCAGCATCGCGACGGGGATGTGGCAGGCCGGCGGCGTCAGGCGACCTGACCGGGGGTGTGGCGGCCGGGTTTGTCGATGCGGGTTTATCCTTGGCCATTTTCAACTCTCGCCTTTTCAGCATGCAGACGGCCGGACAACAAAGTCGGGCCATTGGACAGAACGGTCAGCCGTGCGGGCGCATCACGACTTTGATGCAGCCGTCCTCCTTGTCGCGGAAGGTTTTGTAAAGCTCGGGCCTGGCCTCGACGCCACCCGATGGGTGATCACGAATGACGGGTCGATATCGCCGTTCTGAACTTTCTGCAGCGATGTCGCGTTCATCCTGGATCGTCGGATCGGCCACCTGTTCGCAACGTATGTCGCCTTTGCCGCGCCATGTGAGGGCCTTCATGTGCTGTTCCTTGACGACAAGCTCTGCGAGCCCGAACTTGGCTTGATGTGAAATGTTCCCGCTTCGAACGAGCATCTGGCCTCAACCCTTGGCGGCCGAGCCGGGTTCGGCCATGCCGCAATGCTGCTCGGTCGGGGTGCCGGCCGGCGTGGCATGCGCGGCTGCAACCTGCTTTTCCAGCCGCTGATCGCCTGCTGCCCACGGCCACATCCTTGAACGCGTTTTGGCGCAAGCGCAGGATCTGCTATCGCGCCAGAATCGCGGCGACAACGAACACGACGGCGGCAACGACGACAAGCGCGACAATGGCCAGCACCGGGCCGTTTTTACTCGGGGCCGGGGCGCGCTCGTCGTCCGGCCGCCGCATCGCATTGGCGAAGCTTGCTTGATTAGCGAAAGCCGGCGTGCCCGTCGCTGCGGGAACCGGCACGGCGCAGGTGTCTGCTGCTTCGGCATCGGTTTCCATAGGCGCCGCCGCCGGGTCGAATCCCGGCGTCTTGTCCTCTGTCACCCCAGACTGAATATCGCCTCTGTCTTCGGCCGGGTTACGTTCGACGTTCATGATGATGCTCCTGCCGCTGGCCCGGGCTTCCCCAACCGCGAGCGGATCAGGATGTTCCATCGGGCGGAATCGCCAACAACGAGGAGCAAATTCAGATAGCCTTCAAACAGATGTCCCTGGTGGCAACGCGGGCCATGCAACCGGTCAGCACCGGATTGGTGGTCTCGTTGTAGTCGGCCATGGTCGGCAACGCGGCAGATTCGGCAAAGTTCCAGTCTGGCTCGCAATGCCCGCTTACGCACACCGCCGCTCGTTGACCTTGAGCTGGCTCGTTCCAGCCACTCCAACCCAAATTGCCAGTCCGGCTCCCGGCGGCGCGCTGTTTGGATTCCGTGGGAACATCAACAGCGCCAGCGAGTTCGGTATGTGCAGCGAGTTCCCTGTTCGCCACATGGCCAACATCCGGAGCTCTTGACTGCCCGCGTCTTCGCTCCTGGAGCGCGGGCCACTCCTCTTAGCCCAAGGTTGCGATCATGAGCAGAAACATTCCGGAAAAGCGGGCCAGGCAGGGTGGCTTGGGGCGACCGGTCCTTGGCGTGCTCTTGGCAGGCCTTGTCTTGGCGCTCGTTGCCTGGGGGATCGCTGAAATCTATGGCGAGCAGGCTAAGACACCGGCGACACAGCAAAACAGCCGGGTTCCATCGCCAGATACTTACAGCCCAAATCCTGGCCAAACGGACCCTGCAAACTCCAAGGCCGACGATGTGAATGGCGAACCGGTGGACCGGAATCCCAAGCTCGACAAGGATCCCACGCCGCGATCAAGCACTGGCGGGGATCAGCCAGGAACGCCGCCAGCTCAACCTGCTTCGCCATAGCGTTCGCGCTAGTTGATAAACACAATTCAAACAGATGCGGAAATGTGGAGGGCGATTTCAGCCAATTTCAAGAGCCGGGTCTGTCAATAATCGCCGGCGCTCTCTGATAGCTGGGGAGCCACAAAACCTCCGCTGATTCTTACCGCTTGCTGGATGGCACTGGCGGCTCCAGACCGACTGCGCGCTGTGTCACGCCGGTAGACCTTTGCACCTCTGGGCGCTTTTGAACTTGCAAGTCGATGGAATCGGGCAAGCTGGGTGTAGATGATGCAGTCGTCATCTTATCGAGGTCCGGCAGCAACACCATCTTTGCGTAGCGTGGAGGAACCAGATGGCCTTCGAAAACAGCGAATATCCCGCACACGAATAAAGCGAGAAGCAGGGCCGTAAGCACATCTGTGAAAATCTCGACAAATCTCATGTGCTCGCTCCGCGCGTAAGAATCCCGCCGCGCTCTCGACAGTAAGAGCGGCGGGATCCTCAACCGGCGATGAAGGGACTTTGATCGACGGTCTTCTCCTAATGTGGCTTCCGGTTGCGTGTTCCCTGGTTCGGACCTTATCCACCGACTATGGGACTAAGGTCCGGAACCTAAATGGAACCAATGGGGAAGAGCGGAATCCATGTGCCTTTAAGAGGCTTCAACCTGAGTGCACGACGGCTGATCGTCAGCCTCCCGCCAGAGACAGTCCACGGGCGCGCTCGCGCAGCAACGCAAGCAGTTCGTCGCGCCGTGGCTCCGGCGTGTCGACGGGTAACACCAAACACAAGGTCCTTTTGATGGCGCCGTGGCCGTCACGGATGGGGGCCGCCATGCACCAGGTGAAACGGTCGGCCAAGGCTGTGGTCTCGCTGAAACCCTGCCGGTGGGCCAAGGCAACATCGGCAAAGAATTCGGCTGGTGCAATGATGCGGCCGTCGGGAAGCCTGTAGTCGCCAGATGGGATGAAATCCCTCAACTCTTGCTCGTTCATATGGCCGAGGAGCAGCCGTCCGGATGCCGTCCATGGGATCGGCACCTCAACCCCAACATCGCTTGAGATCCGGAACGGGCCTGGGGAATCTCGGCAGTCAAGAACGACGTATTTGTTGCCACGCAGGCCGCATAGCTGGACCGTCTCGCCTGTCTCGGCGGCCAACTTATCCAAGGTCTCGATGATGCGACGGTAATGGGCATTGTGATGTGAGTAGGCCCAGCCGAACAGATGCATGGCGCGTCCGAAATAGACGTAACCTTCACCGCCGACGTTTTCGAGCATTTCGGCGTCGAGCAGGCTGTTGACGATCTCGTAGGTGGTCGAACGCGGCGCGCCGATCATTTTGGCGATGTCGCCGACGCGCATTGGCGCGCGGTGCCGCAGCAACGCCTCGAGCAGCATGATGACGCGGTCAATGCCGCGTCGTCGTTCGCCGTTGCGCGGCTCCGCGCCGGCTTCCTTCCCGATCGCATCGTTAGTGCCGTCGCTCATGACCATCCGCCAAAATCATTTCGGTTCTCGTCTCAAGGCGCTTGAAAGATGTCAAGGCTCGGTCTAGCATCCAATTTGTCCGATATACAGACACATTGTCTGAAATACCAGACAAACTAACGAGCCTGACGCAGACAAATCCCGAGGCGACACACGGTTTCCAAGATCCGGGACCGACGGGTTTCCTCGCCCTTGTTCTGCACGTCGAGGCCACAACCTCTGAAGGGAACAGTCATGATGAAATCACCGTTTTTCGCATCCGCCAGCGCGCTTTGCCTCGGTCTCGTGCTGAGCTTTGGCGCCGGCTCGGCAGCCAATGCCGCCGCCAACTGCATCAAGGGCGACCGCAAGGCGCCGTACACGATCGGCTGGGCCAACATCTATTCCGTGCCGACCTGGATGAAGCAGACCCAAGGCACGATCGAAGCCGAAGTCGAGACCCTGAAAAAGCAGGGACTGGTCGACAAGCTCGTCGTCACCGACGCTCAGGGCGATGCCAACGTCCAGATCCAGCAGATCCAGTCGATGATCGATTCCGATGTCGACGCCATCATCCTGATCGCCGGTTCGTCGACCGCACCGGCACGCGTTCTGGCCGACGCCTGCGCCAAGGGCATCGCCATCATCAACTTCGACAGCCTCGTCGATACCGACAAGGTCACCGCCAAGGTCAACACCGATTCTTCGCAATGGGGCGACCAGGCCGCCAAGTTCCTGATCGACGCCATCGGCGGCAAGGGCAAGATCCTGATCCTCAATGGCCCCGCCGGGGTTTCGGTCAGCGATGACAGGCGCAAAGGCGCCGACGCTGAGCTCAAGGCCCATCCCGACGTGACGGTGCTTGCCGAGACCAACACGCCCTACAACGTCGCGCCGGCACAGGAAGCCGTCACCAGCCTGCTCTTCGCCAACCCCGAGATCGACGGCATCCTGTCGCTCGGCGGCGCTCTGTCGGCAGGCGCCGTGCTGGCCCTCGACAAGCAGGGCCGTGAACAGGTGCCGATCACCGGTGAGAACGCCCGGCAGTTTTTGGAACTCTGGAAAGAAAAGGGCTTGAAGAGCTGGGCGACGATGCAGCCGAACTGGCTCGGCGCCTTCGCCACCTACACCGCCGTTCAGGCGCTGGAAGGCAAGGATGTGCCGGCTTTCGTCAAGATTCCGCTGCCGGTGATCGACAATTCCAACATCGACGAATACCTCGCCCGGGCCAAGGACTTCCCGGCTGACGGCTACATCTTTTCTCCTTACGATGAGGAGCTGTTCAAGAAGCTGCTGGCTCAGAAATAAGCCTGAAGGGTTGTAGCGTTGACAACCATGGCTCCGCTGCTCGCGGCGCGCGGGGTGTCGAAGTCTTTCTTCGGCAACCCCGTCCTGCGCGACGTTTCAATCGCTCTCCAGCCGGGCCGCGTGCATGCGCTGCTCGGCGAGAACGGCGCCGGAAAGTCGACCTTGATCAACCTTTTGTCCGGCGCCTTGAGACCGGATGGCGGGACGATCGAGGTCGATGGACGCGCGGTCTCACGCATGACGCCAGCTGTTGCGCGGCAGGCCGGCATCGCCGTCGTCCAGCAGGAACTCAGCCTGACGGCCAGTCTTTCCATCGCCGAAAATGTTGGTCTCGGCGCCTATCCCAAACGGTTCGGCCTGATCGACTACCGCGAACTCGCTGCGCGGGCGAGGGCCGCATGCGAACTTGTCGGGCTGCACGAGCCGCTGTCGACGCCGGTCGGGAATCTGTCGCTCGGCCGCCGCCAAATGGTGGAGATCGCCAAGGCGCTCTACCGCCGGCCGCGCGTGCTCATTCTCGACGAACCGACATCGTCGCTATCGGCAACCGAAACCAAAATCCTCACCGATCTGCTGCAGCGGTTGCGCGGCGAAGGCATCGCCATTCTCTACATCTCGCACCGACTGAACGAAGTCATGGCGCTGTGCCAGCACGTCACCGTGCTGAAGGACGGCACCTGCACGGCCGACCGCACCCTGGAAGGCACCGACGCCGCCGGGTTGGTTCGGCTGATGGTCGGCCGCGATCCCGGTGATCTTTTTCCGCAATGGCAGCCTTCCAGTTTGCTTGCCGACGCTATCTCCGTCCGAAATCTTTCGGCCGGCCTGATGCGCGACGTCGATCTGGATATCAAAACGGGCGAAGTGCTTGGCATTGGCGGCCTGGTCGGGCAAGGGCAGGAAGATCTGCTGCTCGGTCTCTACGGCGCCATTCCGGCACGGACGGCGTCGGCGACCGTCAACGGCGCCTCCGGCCTGCCCGGCGGCGTGCCGAAAGCCAACGCGCTGGGGCTGGCCTATGTGCCCGCGGATCGCAAGCGCGAGGGCCTGCACCTGATCCATCCCATCATCACCAACATGATGCTGCCCGCCTTTGCCAGGCTGCCGGCGCTGAAGCTGCGCAGCCGCCGCGCAGAGCGCGAGACGGCCAAAAGCCTTGCCGCCCAACTCGGCATCAAGGGTCACCTCGGCCGGGCGGCGCAGGCTCTATCGGGCGGCAACCAGCAGAAGGTGGCGCTGGCGAAATGGATGCCGCACGACCCGTTGGTGCTTCTGCTCAACGATCCGACGCGCGGCGTCGACGTCGAAACCAAGCGTGAGATCTACATGATGCTTCGCAATTTCGCCGCCGCCGGCAAGGCGGTCGTGCTGCTCAGTTCCGACACGCCCGAACTCGTGCACCTTTGCGACCGTGTAGCCATCGTCCGCGAAGGCCGCATCGTCGCCATGCTGGCGCGTGGAGCGCTGAGCGAGGAAGCCATCGTCTCCGCGGCGATGGGCGCCGAACAGCGGAAGGTTGCGGCATGAACACATCTTCCTCCGCCCGGCAGACCGGCGCGCTCTACTGGCCGGTGCAACTGCGTCGCAATGTCGGCGTGCGCAGCCTGTTTGCCGTCGTCCTGGTGTTTCTCATCGCCTATGGCGTCCTCTTTCCGGGTCTGTTCACGGCGTCCGGCTTCGCCAAATTCACGCAGAGCTGGTTTCCATTGGCTCTGGTCGCGATGGCGCAGGCGATCCTGATGCTCACCGGCGGCATCAGCCTGGCCATCGGCGCGACGGTCAGCTTGGGCGCGGTCATCGCCGCGACGACGATGGCCGGGCCGCTGGGCGTCGCCGGGGGCACTGCCGCGGTGGCGCTGACGGGCCTCGGCATCGGGGCGGCGACCGGCTTCATCGTGGTACGGCTTCGGCTGCCGGCCATCGTGGTGACGCTTGCCGGGTCGTTCATCATCGGCGGCGCCGCACTGCTGATCCTGCCGCGGCCCGGCGGCGCAATCCCGGCGTGGCTGTCCGACCTGCTTGCCGGCAACACACCGGCGGCATTCGTGCTGCTGGTGCTCATCGTTCTCCTGTGGAAGCTCTATCTCGCCACGCCGCTTGGCTTGAGCCTCTATGCCGCCGGCGAGAATCCGGTCGGCGCCTATCGCTCCGGCGTGCCGGTCGACGGCGCGCGCATTGCGGCCTATGCGATCAGCGGTCTGCTCTCCACCGGCGCCGGCTTGTTCGTCGCCGCACAGACCGGTTCGGGCGACCCGGTCATCGGCGCCGCCTTTACCCTGAACTCGATTGCCGCTGCGGTGCTCGGCGGCATCGGCTTCCTCGGCGGCCAGGGCACGATGCGCGGCGCGCTTGCCGGCAGCCTGCTGCTCAGCCTGATGATCAGCGTCATGTTCTTCCTCGGCTTCACGCCGGTCGCACAATATGTGGCCCAGGGCCTGATCATCATCGGCGCGGTCGCCATCCCGCAATTCCGCAAGGCACAGCAATGACAGCATGGAATGACAGCGCGGGCGGCAAACGCGCCCTGACGGTCCTGCGCAGCCGGCCGTTTCTCACCGTTGCCATCGTTGCCGCGGTCTGGATCGTGGCGAGCTTCGTTTCGCGCGGCTTCGGCGCTTATGGCCATCTGCGCTATCTGGTGGAGCTCGGCGCCGTCATCGGCCTGGTTGCCGCGGGCCAGACTTTTGTGGTGATCGCCGGCGGCATCGACCTTTCCGTCGCGGCCATCGTCACGGTCAGCGCCGTCAGCCTGCCGCTGCTGTCGTGGCAGGTGGATCCGACCGGCATCACCGCCATTCTTGCCGTTCTGGTGCTGACCACGGCAATCGGCCTGGTCAACGGGCTCGGCGTCGCTTTGCTGCGCGTCCACCCGATGATCATGACATTGGCCATGGCGACATTCTTGCAGGGTCTGTTGATCATCATCGCCGGCGGCAGCGCCGTGACCGCCGAGAACCCGCTGGTCCACTGGCTCGGCAATGGCCGGCCGGCCGGCATTCCCGCTGGCGTATTGTTGTGGGTGGTCGTCTCGGCGATCGTGCTGACCACGATGCATGCGACATCGCTCGGCGCCCGGATTTTTGCCATGGGCGCCAACCCGCTTGCCGCGGCGCTGTCCGGTGTTCCGGTCACGTCCACGACGCTTGCGGTCTACGGCATCAGCGGCTTCTGCTCGGGACTTGCCGGCGTGCTCGTGTTGGGCATGAACGGACAGGGCTATGTCGGCATCGGCGATCCCTATCTGCTCGCCTCGATTGCCGCCGTGGTCCTCGGTGGCACCTCGATCCTCGGCGGGCTTGGCACCTATGCCGGCACCATCCCCGGCGCCATCCTGCTGGTCACCATCACCGCGCTGATCACCGTCGTCAACGCATCGCCCGGCTGGCGCAGCATCCTGTTCGGCTCGCTGATCCTCGGCCTGCTGCTGCTCTCAGGCCGGGAGCAGGCGCGCCGATGACACATCGTCGAGCCGATAGATGCGCCTTGCGTTGCCGAAGAACAGCGCCGTCTGCTCGTCGGCGGAAAAGTCCGCTGTGATGGTTTTGAAGCCGTCATATATGTCATCGAACGAGGCATGCAGGCCGGCGACCGGAAAGTCGCTGCCGAACATGGCGCGACCGGTGCCGAAACAATCGATGCAATGCAGGACGACGGGCTTCAGGCTGTCGAGCGTCCAGTCATGATCGTAGGCGACCAGATCCGATATTTTGATGGCGACGTTGTCGCATTGCGACAGAAGCCGCAGCCCGTCGCGCCACACCTGCATGCCATCGGCGTCGCGGTCGATCGGGCTACCGCAATGGTTGAGCACGAATTGCTGATCGGGGAAGGCAGCCGCAAGGCGAGCCGCGCCGGCGAGCTGGCTCGGAAACACCATCAGGTCGAAGGCCAGCCGATGCTGGCCAAGCAAGGCAAGCCCGGCACGCCAGGCCGGCTCCTCCATGATGCCGTCACGGGTCGCAAAACGGCGGGCAGGGTCGGGATCCCAGCTCAATATGTCGCGCACGCCGGCGACACGCTCGAACGCGGCTTGCGCTTCGATCAGCGCCGGCGCCTGGCGATCGGCGAGCGGCACGTGAACGACATAGCGGGCGGCGACGCCGCGCGATTTGTCGAGTGTTTCAAGCCAGCGCGTTTCTCCGATGCAGTCGCCACTCGCCCAGCCGGCTTCGACATGGACGGTGGCGACGACATTATGCCCTATGGCATCGCGCGCATAATCCCCGGGCAGATAGTTCCGCCGCAAGGGGTAAAGCTCGCCCAGGCCGCCGCGCTCGCCGGCCGTGGCGGCGAGCCAGGGATGCCGTCCCAGGCTGAGATCCCAAAGATGATGATGGGCGTCGATGATCGGTCCGGCGTAAGGTTCTGGCACGTATCTCTCTCAGGCTGTGACCGGCGATCGATTCTGGCTTCGTTCTGCGACGGTGAAAGGGTTAGCATCGGATGACTGAAAACTCACCGGTTCCAGCCCTTTCGGTGCACGAAAATTTTCAGCTCGACGACCGCATCCGCGGCGTGCCTCCCGGCACAACCGGGCTTGACAGCAGCCTTGTCGCGGCCGAGCACTGGCATCCCGCCGATGGACGCATGGCGCTTCCGGTGCTGACCCTCGACGAGGCGGCCTTCTCCGTCAATCGCGACCTGTTCCTGCGCTATGCGCGCGAACACAATGTTGAGATCGCTCCGCATGCCAAGACGCCGATGGCGCCCGACCTTGCCCGGTCGCTGGTCGAGGCCGGCGCATGGGGCACGACGGTCGCCGACATCAGGCAAGCGACAGTGATGCTGAAGGCCGGCTTGACACGGCTGATCATCGCCAATGAGGTTGGCGGAGCCGGCGGCGCCAACCGGCTGGCGGTGCTTGCTGGTGCCTGGCCGGATGCCGAGCTCTATGTCTTTGCCGACTCGGTCGACGCCGTGAATGCGCTTGCCGAGGCCTGGCGCGCCAATGCGGCGCTGCCGCCGCTGCGCGTGCTGGTCGAACTTGGTGCGGGCAGGGCGGGCGCCCGCACCACCGCGCAAGCCGAGGCTATCGCCGATGCGATCACGGCTGCCGGCGGGCGGCTGCTGATCGCCGGCGTTACGACCTATGAAGGGGCGGCGGCGCAACCCGAGCCCGGTCGCACCGATGAGGTGATATCCCGCCTGCTGGCAATGACCGCCGACATGTTCCTGCGGCTGCGTGCCCGCGTCGGCGGCGACGCACCGCTGATCGTCACAGCCGGCGGCTCCGCCTTCTTCGACAGAGTGGTTGAAGCACTTTCGCCGGTGGTTTTCAGCGACGGCAACGCAACGCTGGTGCTGCGCAGCGGCGCCATCTTCTTCCACGACCACGGCACCTATGACCGTTCGCTCGGCGCCCTCGATGCCCGCAAGGGTTTTGCCATAGGCGGCATCAGCGCTTCGGCGCGGCATTCCTTTCGCCCTGCGCTACGCCTGTGGGCCGAAGTGCTGTCGCGGCCTGAGCCCGGCCTCGTTATCTGCGGCATGGGGATGCGCGACGTGTCGTTCGACCAGGGATTTCCAACGCTGCTCACGGTCTTCCGCGCCGGGAAGCCGCTGCCGATGCCGGCGGCGCGCGCCGAGGTGGTCAAGCTCAACGACCAGCATGCCTTCCTGTCGATTGCGCCGAGCGACGACATCGCCGTCGGCGACGTCATCGAATTCGGCATCTCGCACCCCTGCACCTGCCTCGACCGTTATCGTGTGATCTTCGGGGTCGACGCGACCGGCCACGTCCGCCACGCTTTCCCCACCTGGTTCGGCTGACCAGATCCCCGAAAAAGAGAACCTCGAAAGGATCCGATATGATCAAGTATTTTCAGTCCGGCTCGCGCATGTCGCAGGCAGTCGTCTATGGCGGCCTCGTTCACATAGCCGGCCAGGTGGCCAACGATCGCAAGGCCGGCATCGAAGGCCAGACCAGCGACGTGCTTGCCAAAGTCGAGGCGCTGCTGGTCGAGGCCGGCAGCAGCAAGTCGAAGTTGGTGGCGGTCAACATCTTCCTGCCGCAGATCGGTGATTTCGAGGCCATGAACAGCATCTACGATGCCTGGATCGATCCTGCCCGCCTGCCGGCGCGGGCCTGCGTCGAGGCGCGGCTTGCCGACCCTGATCTGCGCATCGAAATCACCGCGGTCGCGGCGGTCTGACCATGCACACCGGCCTCGCCCACACGCTCGATTTCGACCGCGACGGCAAGACGCTCAGCCATCTAAGCATTCCGTTCTCGATCGATCGCTCGCCCTACTTTCAGGTCAAGGTGCCGATCTGCCTCATCCGCAATGGCGACGGCCCGTCACTGCTTTTGATGGCCGGCAATCACGGCGACGAATATGAGGGCGAGCTGTCGCTGGCAAAACTGGCGCGCCGGCTCGATCCGAAGCGGATCAAGGGCCGCATCACCATCATGCCGATGGCCAACGCCCCTGCGGTGATGGCCGCCAAGCGCTGCTCGCCGCTCGACGGCGGCAATCTCAACCGGGCCTTTCCCGGCGATCCCTCGGGAACGCCGACAAGCCGGCTCGCCAATTTCCTTGAGACGGAGCTGTTCCCCCGTCACGACGTCGTCTTCGATATCCATTCGGGCGGCACGTCGATGGAGCATCTGCCGACCGCGCTGGTTGAACGCAACGCCGATCCCGAGCGCCACCGGCGTGGCGTCGAGCTGATGCGCATGCTCGGCATGCCCTACGGCTTTATCGCTGACAACGGTCAGGCCTCGCCAACCTCGATGGGCGCAGCGCGCCGCGCCGGCGCCATCGGCGTCAGCGGCGAGTTCGGCGGCGGTGGCACCGCAACGGTCGATTCGATGGCGATCACGGCCCGCGCACTCGACCGTCTGATGATAGCAATGGGTGTGGTCGGCGCGCCGGTCCTTGGCGCAGGCGAAAAGCCTTCGGCGCCGACAAGGCTGCTGTCCCTGTCCAGGCACAGCCAGGGCCTCTATGCCACCCGCCGCGGCTGGTTCGAGCCCGCCGCCAGGCTCGGCGACAGTGTCACTTCAGGACAATTGGCCGGCTGGTACCACGATCTCGAGCGGCTCGATGTTGCCGAGGAGGCCCTGCATTTCGCCGAAAGCGGCTTGGTGCTGTCGCGCCGGCTGCACACGATGTGTGAGGCGGGCGACTGCCTAATGCAGGTCGCAGAGCCGGTCGACGGCTGAGCCAAAGGCAGAGATATTCCATGCAGCAACTGTCCATGTGGACCTATCCCTGGGACATCCAGGATCTCGGCCTGGAGACGGTCGAACGTGATCTTGTCGAGCGCGCCGGGCTCAACATGATCAGCCTGGCGACATCCTATCATGCCGGGCGCTTCCTGCAGCCGCGCAGTCCGCGCCGCAAGGCCTATTTCCCTGAGGACGGCACCATCTATTTCAAGCCGACCGCTGCGCGCTGGGGAAGTCTAGCCATCCAACCCAAGGTGGCTGACGTGATCACCGAGGGCGGCGACGTGCTCGGTCAGCTCATCCGCCGTCGCGACGCGGGCGGGCTAGGCGTTTCGTGCTGGACGGTCTGCCTGCACAACACCCGCCTGGGCATGCTGCATCCGCAGGCCGTCACCCGCAACGCCTTCGGCGACGCCAATTACTACAATCTCTGCCCGTCCCATCCCGATGCGCGCGCCTATGTCCGCGCGCTGATCGCCGACATCTCGCACAGCTATCGGCCGGACCGGATAGAACTTGAAAGCCCGTCCTTCATGGGCTTTGCCCATGAATACCATCACGAGAAGGACGGTGTCGGGCTGACGCCGGAAGACGATTTTCTTTTGTCTCTGTGCTTCTGTCCGTCCTGCGTCGCCCGTGCGGCAAAAGCCGGCATCGATGCCGAGGCGGCGCGCAAGCTCACCAGGCAATGGATCGTCGAGACCTGCGAGCGTGCGGTGCCTGAGCGGCGCTTTCCCGATTTCCCCGCCTGCGGCCTCGACGCCTTTGCGCCGTGGCCGGAGCTCCATGCCTATCTCTTGTGGCGATTCGAGCCAGTGACCAGCCTGGTCGCCGAACTGCGCGAGGTAGCCGATCCCACGACGCGGGTCGTCATTATCGATCTGAAAGACGGCTGGCTTGGCGGTTGCGATCTGGCAGCGCTGGGCAAGGTCTGCGACGGGGCGATCCTGTGCGCCTACGACATGCAGGCCGGCGATGTCGCCAGCCTGATGGCGGCCGGCCGTGCGGCACTGGGCGCGGACAAATTCCTCGGCGCCGGCTACCGGCTGTTCTATCCGGAAATGGCCCGCCCCGACATCCTCGCGGCCAAGGTGAAGCCGGCGCTGGCGCCCGGTGTGGACGGCGTCAATTTCTACAATTACGGCCTCATTCCAGCCGCGCGGCTCGACTGGATCCGCGCTGTTCGGCAGTCTTGAGCCAGCCGGCCAATGCTCGTGGCCACGAGGCGTTGAGGCCGGATTCGGGCGCGAGCGCTGCCGGGTTAATCAAATCAGCGAAACCTGAAGCCATCCATGGTGTAATCCGGGTAGGCGTCCATCGTGTCGAACAGATCGAACAGGTCAGGGGTCTCCGCCAATATTCCTGACAGAACCAGCACCGTGGCCACGCCGGCAGCAAGTCCGCCAGCGATGTCGTGTTCGACACTGTCGCCGACGCAGACCACAGTGCTGCGGTCTGGATTGCCTGCCAGCGCTAGCGCGGCGCCGAATATGGCGGGGTAAGGCTTGCCGATACGCGTGACGCTACCACCGAGGTCCTCGTAGAGATCCGCCAGCCGGCCGGCGCCGAAGCGCGGCCCCACTGCCGTCAGCATGATCTTGTCAGGGTTGGTGCAGAAGCATGGCACCTGCCGCACCGCAGCCGGCGCAAGAAGCCGGCGATAGTGCTCGAGATCGTAGCGGTCGCCCTCGCTGGCCGAAATCAGCACCAGCCCGGCATCTTCACCGTCCTTGGTCAATGCGAAGGGCAGACCTTCGATCGCCGAGCGGTCATCGTCGCGGCTTATCAACAGGCATTTCGTGTTTGGCAGTAGCTTTCCGGATACCGCCATGTCGTGGAAGAACTCCCACGCGACCTCGCCGGAAGAAACAAAATGGTCCCAGCTTCCCGGTTCGAAGCCGAGCTTTAGCAGCCGGCTCTCGTTGGGCCCCGCCCGCTTGCCGGAGTTCGAGATCAGCACAATGGTCTTGCCGGCGCGCTTCAGCGTCGACAGTGCTTCCACCGCCCCTGGATAGGGGCTGGCGCCGTCATGCAGCACGCCGAACTGATCGAGCAGGAAAACATCATAGCGCTCGGCCAGCTGGTTGACGCCGTTGAGGTGTTCGACTGTTTTCGCGCTCATAGAAGCCCCGCCGCGCTTGCGCCCGTCAGCGCCAGCCGCGCCGTGCCGGCGGCGGCTTCGTGCGAAAGCGCCGGCAGGAAATCAACACCAAGTCTGCGCTGCCGGATCGCCGTCCAGGCGGCATTCGCCGCACCGCCCCCGACGCTTCTGACCGACGTCAGCCGCGGCGCGCCGAGCTCTGCGAGCCTGTCATAGCCGAGCGCCTCGATGGCGGCGATACCCTCCAACATGGCTTTCAGATAGTCGGCGTCCTCCACCGGTCGCGGCACAAGACGCGGCGGCAGTGCCGGATCGGCGATCGGAAAGCGTTCGCCTGCAGTGGCAAGAGGATAGTAGTCGAGGCCGGTCTCGGTCATCGGGTCGATCGCCATGCTCAGCTCGACGATGCGCGCCAGAGGGAAATGTTGTGTCAGCACCTTGCCGCCGGAGTTCGATGCGCCGCCCGCCAGCCAAACATCTCCAAGCCGATGGCTGTAGATACCGAAGCGTGGCGCCGAGATAGGCCGGTCGGACAGGATCTTGACGGTCAACGACGACCCCAGCACGGTGACGCCGTCGCCTATTGCCGCAGCACCTGTCGCCAGGAACGAGGCGCAGCCATCGGTCGTTCCGGCGACGACGGCGATTTCGCGCGATAAGCCGAACATATCCGCGGCATCCGCGGTTAGCTTGCCGACGACATCGCCCGGCCTGACGACGCCGGGCAGCAACTCCATGCGCATTTCGGTGGCCGCAATCCAGTCCGGCCAGCTGCGGGCCGTGATGTCGTAACCGGTTTTCAAGGCATTGTTCTCGTCGCTGACATCGAAGCGACCGGACAATTGTCCCGCGATCCAGTCCGCCTGATGCAGCACCGCGGCAACACCGGGCGTGCGCTGGAACCAGAGCGCCTTGGCGAGACCGGACGTCGCCCCAAGTGCGGCACTGGTCGCTGGGGCTTCGCGAGCGATCGCGACCAGAATGGCGTTGTCGGCGACCGTATCGTTGTACATCAGCGGCTCGGCCAGCGGCCGCCCGGCGCCGTCGACCGGCAGCAACGTACCTGAAGTGCCGTCAACAGCGATCGACCGGACCGCTGTTCGGTCGATGCCCGAAAGCAGTTCCGCCAGCGCTGCGCCGACCGCTGACCACCACACTGCAGGGTCGCGGGCATTCCGGCCAAACAACTCGAGCGAAACGGCGGAACGCGCGGCAATGGAAAAATCCGGACGCATGGCGACCGCGCGCGCGCCGGACGTGCCGATGTCGATGCCTATGGCAAGCGGCGTGTCAGCGGCTGGCGGCATTGAGTTTCTGGCGATACTTCTCGGCGTCCCAGTTGACCAGTTCATCGTTCTCGGCGGCGGTGAGGTAGTTCAGTCGCGCTGCAATGTCGATGCGTGCCGTCACGTCGGCAAGGCAGCGTTGCATGGCGTCGGCGCCCGCACTGGCATCGCCGCGCATCAGCACGCCCAGCCCGGGAAACAGGATCGCCACGGGGTTTGCACCGCACCGCTCGATGACGCGCGGCACATCCTCACCGGGCTTTGCCACCACCGACCCCCGACCCAGAAAGATGACGTGATCGGGGTAGAGGCTGCCCCCGGACGCCATGCGGCGGCTTTCGGGATCGATGGCAACCGCGTGCGCCTCGATTTCCGCCGGCAGCCTGTAACCGGTTTTCCCGGCCAGCGCCGCCAATCCCGCAACATCCGGTTCCGCCACTTGGCGCGCCGGCCGCGCCAGAAGCAGCGTGACGCGGCGCAGCAGCACTTCGGCCTCGGCGACGGTATCGGCCGCGACGACCAGCCCGTGATTGGCAAGGATCAGCACGTCGACCCCAGCCTGAAGCCGCTCGGCAATACCCTGGGCAAGCGGCAGGCCTGGCCGGAAATAAGGAACATACGCCCATTTGAGACCATCAAGGCGTCTGGCGGCTTCCACCTCGCAATTGGCCTGTACCGCCAGCGAAATGGTTTCGACGCAATGGACATGCAGGACGACGCGCTGCGGCATCAGCGCGTGAACGGTGGTTTCAATCGAAGGGCGCAGGCGCCGGGCGTTGAGCGTCTCGATAGCGAAGATCTGCGGCTGGTCGGCGGCGCTGTCGCGCTGTTCGACAGCCCTGAGCAGCGGCGCCATCGACACCGGGACCATGATGTCTTCGGAGAGCGCATCCTTCAGCCATGTGCCGGAAGCCTTGATCCACAGCGTGTCGCCGGCTTTCAGCGAGGTGTTGCCGCCGGCGGCCTGGGTCAGATTTGGATTGCGCCCGATGCTGGCCGAAAGCGCCCGCAAAGCAGCCATTTCCTGCGCATCCGCATAGGTCGCCATGGCGCATTTCCTCTATCAGCTCCGTCAGCCTCGCAGCTTCGGATACCCGTCGTGGGATTTTGATGTGTATCGCAGATGCGAGCGACCTACGTCAATAGTGATCTAATATCATCAAAGGTTCTTGCAATCGGAAAGATGTTGAGTAAGTTACGTCAAATGCCGTGGCAAAAACGGCCTCCGGGAGGAAAAACGATTGAGCGACTCCGGCCGCCAGCGTCAGATCGTCGAGTTGCTGCGGGATCGCCCCTTCGCGTCGGTGCGCGAACTGCAGGAGCAGCTCGGCGTGTCGGCGGCGACGGTGCGGCGCGACATCGACAAGATCGACGAGGCCGGTGAAGCACGGAAGGTCTATGGCGGCATCTCGGCGCTCGACGGCGCTTCACAGGCGGGTGTTGCCTATGCCAGGCCCTATGACGAGAACCGCGACCTCGCGGTCGAGGCCAAGCGGCAGATCGCCGCTCTCGCGGCCACGATGGTGCGCGACGGCGATGCGGTCATCGTGCATGGCGGTTCGACCTGCTTCCACCTTGGGGTCAAGCTCGCCGAGCGCAGCATCCGTCTCTATACCAATTCGATGCCGCTCGCGGCCTATCTGAGCGACCACGGCCATTGCAGCCTGACCGTTGCCGGCGGCGATCTGCATCGTGAGCCGGGCATCATCCATTCACCGACCCAGGCGGAGCCGTTCTACGCATCGAAGTTCTTTCTCGGCGCCCAAGGCCTTGGCCAGGAGGGCGTGCTGGAATCGCACCCGCTGCTGGTCCGCTCCATCGCCGATCTCAGCCTGTGTGCCGACCAGATCGTGGTGCTGGCCGACAGCCGTAAGCTGTCGATCCACGCCCGTAACATCGCGCTGCCCTTGTCGCGCATCGGCACGCTGGTGACCGATGACGGCCTGTCCGACGTCGACGCGCGCATGCTGGAAGGCGCGGGCGTCATGGTGCGCATCGCTTCGGCTTCGGGAGCCATCCAGTGAAGATGGCCGTCCTCGATTTCGGCAAGACCAATTCGAAGCTGTTCGTCTTCGCTCAGGACGGGCGCATCGTCGACGAGCGCCGGACCCGGCCGAACTGGATGCGCAAAGATGGCTTCAGCGTGCTTGATGAGGCAGCACTTCACGATTGGGCGGTTCGCGCCGTTAGCGAGGCCGCCGACATCCATGGCGTAGAGGGCGTGATGGTGTCGGGCCATGGCTGCACCTTTGCCCTGATCGACGAGGCGGCGCTGACGCATCCGATACTCGACTACGAGCAAGAGCCGCCGGCTGATATCGCCGCGCAAATCGATCGCCTCGTTCCGGATTTCACCGAGACCTTCTCGCCGCGATTGCCGCTCGGCTTCAACTACGGTCGCCACATGCTGTGGCTACAGGCGGTGCAACCCGGTGCATTCACGGCCGCGAAATCGATCCTCGGCTATCCACAATACTGGAGCTGGCGGTTTGGCGGCCGGGCGGTCTCGGAAGTGTCCTATCTCGGCTGCCACTCGCATTTATGGGCGCCGCGCAAGCGCGACTTCAGTTCGCTGGTCGACATCGAGGGCTGGCGCGACCGGATGCCCGCTTTCGAGCGGGCGGGCTCGGTTGTCGGCGAGCAACGCCTCGGCGATACGAAGCGGCGGATCGCCATCCACAATGGTGTCCATGACAGCAATGCCGCGCTCCATGCCTATCGCCGGCAGGAGCTTGGCCCGGTCACCGTCGTCTCGACCGGCACCTGGGTCGTCGTGCTTAATCCGGATTGCCTGCTCGACGCGCTCGATGGCCAGCGCGACATGCTGGTCAATGTCGATGTCGACGGCGGCCCTGTGCCGACCATCCGCTTTATGGGCGGGCGCGAATTCGCCACGATCAGCGACGGCTGGCAAGGCGCGATCGCGCCGGCGACAGTGCAGCGGGTGATCAACGCCGGCAGCATGGCGCTGCCGAGCTTCGCGCCGGGCGGCCCAATGCCCGGCCGCGCCGGCAAATTGGTCGGCCGCATGCCAAGCGCCGAGGAACGCGCAGCCGTGGCGCTGCTCTACGTCGCGCTGATGGTCGACCTCTGCCTCGACCAGATCCATTCGGACAACACCGTGATCGTCGATGGCGGACTGAACGCTGGCGGCCTGCTCGCCGGGCTAGTGGCGCAACTGCGTCCCAGCCAGGCCTTCCTGCAAGGGGCCACACTGGAGGGCAGCGCCACCGGGGCGGCGGCGCTGGCCTTCGAGACCGTCGGCCGCGAATTTGCCGCGGAAGTGCCGGAGCCCGTGCGTGCCGCAAGCTTCACCGGACTTGCCCGATATCGCGACACATGGCGTGGCCTCATCGGCGAGCAGGGCATCCCCCGCGCGGCAGCGGGAGGCGCACGGTGATCGTCGCTGCTCAGGCCGAAGTCACGCGCCAGCCAGTGCTGGAAATGCGGCACATCTCGAAGACGTTCGGGCCAGTCCGCGCCTTGCAGGACGTGTCGCTGACCGTCCATGCCGGCGAAGTCCATGCGCTGATGGGTGAAAACGGTGCTGGCAAGTCGACTTTGATGAAGGTGCTGTCCGGCGCCTATCGGCCTGATGCCGGCGGCGAGATACTGATCGACGGCGTGCCGGTCGCCACCGGCGACCCGATCAAGGCGCGGGCTCACGGCATTGCGGTTATCTATCAGGAACTGTCGCTGGCGCCCAACCTGACGGTCGCGCAGAACATCTTCCTCGGCAATGAGCCGAGGCGTTTCGGCATCGTCGACCGCGACCAGTGCCGCCGGCGCAGCAATGAGATCATCAAGCGTCTCGGCGTGTCCTTCACCGCACGGGCCCAGGTTTCCAGCCTGTCGCTCGGCGAGCGTCAGCTGGTCGAAATCGCCCGCGCGCTTTCGACCAGCGCGCGCATCATCGTCATGGACGAGCCAACCACCTCTCTGACCTCGCGCGATACCGACCGTCTGTTCGAGGTCATCGCGACGCTGAAATCGCAAGGCATCGCCATCATCTACATCAGCCACCGCATGGAAGAGGTCTACCAGTTGGCCGACCGTGTCAGCGTGCTGCGCGACAGCGGCTATGTCGGCACACTCGAGCGCGCCGAGCTGAACGCCTCGCGCCTCGTCTCGATGATGGTTGGCCGCGACCTGTCGGCTTTTTACAGGAAGGATCATCGCCCGCCGGACAGCAAGCGCGCGGTCGCCTTGTCGGTGCGCGGCATGGCGGACGGCAATCTCCTGAAGAACTGCTCCTTCGAACTGTACAAGGGGGAGGTGCTGGCTCTGGCTGGCCTTGTCGGCTCGGGCCGCACCGAACTCGCGCGACTGATCTTCGGTGCCGACAGACGCATCGCCGGCACGCTGGAACTCGACGGCAAGCCAGTAACCATCGGCTCGCCAAGCGAGGCACTGAATGCCGGCATCGCCTATCTCACCGAAGACCGCAAGGAACTCGGCCTGTTTCTCGACATGTCGATATCCGACAACATCAGCATGGGCGTGCTGGCCAGGGATGCGCGGCCCGGCGGCTTGCGCGATTTCAAAGCCGCCGAGAGACGTGCTGCCACGGCCGTTTCGGATCTCTCCATCCGCACCAGGTCGGTACAGGCCAATGCCGGTTCGCTGTCGGGCGGCAACCAGCAGAAAGTGTTGCTTGCCCGCCTGCTCGAGACCGAGCCGCAAGTGGTCATCCTAGATGAACCGACGCGCGGCGTCGATGTCGGAGCGAAGTCGGAAATCTACCGGCTGATCGACAATCTCGCCAAAAAGGGCATCGCCATCCTGATGATCTCCAGCGAACTGCCGGAGGTGATCGGCGTTGCCGACCGCGTGCTGGTAATGCGCGACGGCACGATTGCCGGCGAGGTTACGGCGTCCAAAGACCAGCCGCTGCGCCAGGAAGCAATCATGGAACTTGCAACGGGAGCGGCCAAGGGATGACCGACAAGGCGACCGAGATCAGTGGCCAGGTTGTCGGCAGGAGCCGGCGGTTGCGCACCGCCTTCGCCGCCCTTGGCATGCTGCCGATCCTGATCCTGCTGGCGGTCGGCTTCCAGTTGATGAACGCGCGCTTCTTCACCCAGACCAATTTGCTGATCGTCATGCAGCAATCGTCGATCAACATCGTGCTGGCAGCGGGCATGACCTTCGTCATCCTGACCGGCGGGATCGACCTGTCCGTCGGCTCGATACTTGCCGCCTCGGCGATGGTGGCGGTGATGGTGTCGCTGGTGCCCGATTGGGGACTGCTGGGCGTGCCGGCGGCCATTCTCGTCGGCCTCGGCTTCGGCGTCATCAACGGGCTGCTGATCGCCTATATCAGACTGCCGCCCTTCATCGTCACGCTGGGGTCGCTGACCGCTGTGCGCGGCGTCGCCCGCCTGCTCGGCCAGGACACCACGGTGTTCAACTCGGACCTGCCGTTCGACTTCATCGGCAACGGTTCGCTGTTCGGCATTCCGTGGCTGGTCATCATCGCCTTGTCGATCGTGGTGCTGTCCTGGCTGGTGCTCAAGCGCACCGTGCTCGGCACCTGGATCTATGCCGTTGGCGGCAATGCCGAAGCGGCGCGGCTGACCGGCATCAAGGTGCCGCTGGTGCTGCTCTTTGTCTATGGCGTTTCCGGCCTGCTGGCCGGCCTTGGCGGCGCCATGTCAGCGGCCCGGCTCTATGCGGCCAACGGGCTGCAGCTTGGGCAGTCTTACGAACTCGACGCCATTGCCGCGGTCATTCTCGGCGGCACCAGCTTCGTCGGCGGCGTCGGCTCGATCTGGGGTACGCTGATCGGTGGCCTGATCATAGCGGTGCTCTCCAACGGGCTTATCTTGGCCGGTGTCTCGGACATCTGGCAGTACATCATCAAGGGATTGGTCATCATCGTGGCAGTCGCCCTCGACCGCTACAGGCTCCAGGCAGGAGCGAGAACGTGATTGACCTTGGTCGCCGGCGTAAACGACCGGTTTGTGTAACGCACCGTGAGAGGCGCGGGGCAATTGGAGGAAAGCAATGAAGACCATCGCTAAACTGCTCTGCGGCGTCGCACTCGCGGCCGCCGCCATCGCGCCCGCATCGGCCAAGGACCTCAACAAGGTCGGCATCTCGGTCGGCCTGCTCGGCAACCCCTTCTTCGTCGCCACCATCAAGGGCATCGAGGACGCAGCCAAGAAGATCAACCCGAAGGTCGAGGTGACGTCAGTGTCGGCCGACTACGACCTCAACAAGCAGGTCTCCCAGGTCGATTCCTTCATCGCCGCTGGCGTCGACGTCATCATGCTCAATGCGGTCGATGCCAAGGCGATCGGCCCGGCGGTGAAGAAGGCGCAAGCAGCGGGCATCGTCGTTGCCGCCTTCGACGTCTCGGCGCCAGGCGCCGACGTCACCGTGATGACCAACAACGTCAAGGCCGGCGAAGAGGCCTGCCAGTACCTGGTCGACCACACCGGCGGCAAGGGCGACTACGTTATCCTCAACGGCCCGGCGTCGTCGTCGATCCTGGAGCGGGTGAAGGGCTGCAAGGACGTCCTTGCAAAACACCCCGACATCAAGATCCTCTCCGACGACCAGAATGCCGAAGGCTCGCGCGACGGCGGCCTGAAGGTCTTTCAGTCGCTGCTGACCCGCTTCGACAAGATCGATGCGGTGTTTGCCATCAACGATCCGACGGCGATCGGCGCCCAGCTTGCGGCCAAGCAGCTCAATCGCTCGGAGTTCATCTTCACCGCAGTGGATGGCGCTCCCGATATCGAGAAGGAACTCGGTTCCGGCACCTCGATGATCAAGGCCTCGGCTTCGCAGGACCCTTACGTGATGGCTGGCCAGTCGCTGACGATGGCGGCTGAGCTGCTTGCCGGCAAGAAGCCGGCGGAGCCGACCGTGCTGCTCGACCCGAAGCTGATCACGGCCGAGAACCTGAAAGACTACAAGGGCTGGACCGCAGCCCGCTAAGCCTCCCAAGGCCGATGCGGCGGGGGCAACCCGGCCGCATCTCAATTCAGAAACGGGAGACGATCATGTCGCGCATCGGTATTCATTCCTTCGTCTGGTCGGCGAGTTCGGCGCAAAGCGACCTCGAACGGACCCTGGCCAACACCAAGGAGGCCGGTTTCGACCTGATCGAGTTCTCCTATCTTGACCCCGCCAATGTCGACGTTGGCGGGCTGGCCAGGCGCATCGCCGACCTCAAGCTTGGCGTGGCGATCAGCATCGGCCTGCCGGCCGACGGCGACATTTCGAGTGCCGACAAGGCGGTTGCCGCGCGCGGCGTCGAAATCCTCAACGAGACGATCGCGCTTACCCGCGATCTCGGCGGCCAGAAGGTTGGCGGCATCCTCAGTACCAGCCACGGCTTGCAGACGCAGGCGCCGACGCGCGATCAGTGGAACCGCAGCGCGGGGACACTTGCGAAGGTTGCGGAGACGGCCAAGTCCGCCGGCGTCACGCTCAATCTGGAGATCGTCAACCGCTTCGAAAGCAATCTGCTCAACACCGCTTCACAAGGCCTGGCCTTCATCGCGGACACCGGCTCCGACAACATCTTCCTGCATCTCGATACCTTCCACATGAACATCGAGGAGGCCGATGTCGGACTGGCTATCCGCCATGCCGCTGACAAGATCGGCTATGTCCATATCGGCGAGAGCCATCGCGGTTTCCTCGGCACCGGCAATATCGACTTTGCCGCTATCTTCGATGCGCTGACCGCAATCGGCTATAGGGACGACCTCAGCTTTGAATCCTTCTCGTCGAAGATCGTCGACGAGAACCTGTCACGGAAGACCGCGATCTGGCGCAATCTGTGGGCCGACAATATGGAACTGGCCCGGCATGCGCGCGCCTTCATCTCAATCGGGCTGGAGACGGCGCAGCGCAAGGCAGAGCTTGTCGCATCGAGACATCGTCCTTAGCAGGAGCGCGCTGCCAAAGCGCCAATGTTGTCGTTCATCCGGCCCGCGCGTTACGTGCAAGGAATCGACGTCGGAGGCGCTGAGTGTGGCGGAGGCAGTCGAGCGGGGTGACGCTGACGAGAGCTTTCTGATTTTGGCTCACGAAACGCAATAAAATCAACATCTTCATACGCCTTCCGGGGCCATCCAATCTCCATACTGGACGGGGATGACGTTTGACACAGCGCGGCGGAAAGAAGCAGGATGGCTGATAGAGTCGACATCGCATGATGATGTCACTATATAGCGGCGGCTTCGACCGTGTAGCTGTGGCGGTGTACCACGAAGCAGCAGAAAATGTGTTACGCGTTGTGATCCCTATTGTGATACAAATCGGCCGTCGACAGCAGGAAAAGATCGTAAGAACAATAGCATAGAGCCGAAGCCGATCCCGGCCAACGTACCACTCTATCAAACAATCAGAACGTGCTCATTGAACCCTTCCCTTCATTCGGCTCTTCGGACCTCCGACAAGATCAACTTGCCGGGCGAAGCCGACTCGGTTCGAATGGCAGCATGCATCCTTTACCGGGTGCGGACGTTTACGGTTACCAACCGGCATAGCCGCCAGGGAAAAGCAGTATGAGTGAACATGCGATCGAGTTCTTGCGCGGATGGATCGGTGAAAAGGTCCACTGCCAGCACTCGCCGGTAAAGATCGAGAAGCAGGCCGAGACCCTCGCCAAGGAGTGCGCGGCCAAGGCCGCTGAGGTCGGCATTCCGCTGGAAGATATCCAGGAAGAAGTCGGCGACATCCAGGAACTGATCGCATCGCGGCTCGAAGAGGCGGCCGAGGCCGACCAGAGCAACGCGGCCAAGCCGTGACGCAACAGGCCTGGTGCCGCCAGGCCTTGTCCTCTATCCAAATCGATCTTTCAGCCAGGCCTTCGGCAGCGCCGGCACGAAATTGCCGTCGCGTCCGCTCATATCCTCATTGGCGACCATTGCATTGAGGATCGCCTCCTCTACGCCTTGCGCCACCGCATCGAAGAACGGATCGATATCGACGTCCGGGATGTAAGCGACGTTTGCGGTTCGTCCCGATGGTGCAAGTGCTGCTTGCGGATTGGCGGTGGTGAAGGCCAGAAAAATGTCGCCCGAACTGTGGTAGCCGAAGCCGCCTGTCATGGCGATGCCGAGCGGCACGCGCTTTGCCAGCCGCTTCATCTGGTGCGGCAGAAATGGCGCATCGGTGGCGACGATGGCGATGATCGAGCCCTTTTCGGCACGCGGCGTGCCTTCGCGCATCGCCGGCTCTACCAGATCAGGCCCGACGCGGGCGCCGCGCAGTGTGAAATTGCGCCGCTTGCCGAAATTCGCCTGCACGAATACGCCGACCGTATGCCTGATGCCCTGCCACTCGACGATGCGCGATGCCGTGCCCGAGCCGGCCTTGAAGCCAAAGGCAATCATGCCGGTGCCGCCGCCGACACTGCCTTCCTCGATCGCTCCACCGGCGGCACCGTCGAGCGCGGCTTCGACATCTTCGAAGCCGACGTGATGACCGTTGATGTCGTTGAGGAAACCATCATAGGTCTCCGCCGCAACCGGCAGGCCCCAGCCGCTGTCGAGCGCCGCCGGCAGCACGCGTTGCATCCAGCGCAGCGTGCCGTCGCGGGTGACGCCGCAGGAATGCGTGTTGGTGATGGTGACCGGCAGGTTGAAGGCGCCGACTTCCTCGATAATGTGCGACCCCGTCAACTCGCCATTGCCGTTCTGGCTGAAGACACCGGCAAACACCGGCGTGGCGAGCTCAGCCAACGGCCGCGGCAGGATGGCGGTGACGCCGGTGCGCACCGGCCCCGTGCCAACCTCGAGCAGACCCTCGCCGGAAATCAGCGTCGCATAGCCGACCGATACGCCGGGCACATCGGTGATGGCGTTGAAGCCGCCCGGCGTGCCCTCGAAGGCAATGCCGAAAGCACGGGCGCGCGGCTTGCCCGCCGGCGTTTGAAGATGCGGGTCATGTCCGGTCATGCGGTCCTCTAAAAAAGCGAGCCCTGATTGCCCGGTTCTTTCGGTTTGCTGGCCGTCGGCTTTGCGGCGGGTTTGCTGGCGGGCGGCGTGGCCGCTGGTTTGGCAACGGCCTGCACCCGCTCGGCGTCGCCGGTCGCGACTGCATTTACGATGCCGTCGGCGAACTCCAGCTGCAGGCCAGCGCCCGGCGCCACATCAACTGCCAGTTTGATCACCGCGCCGTCGGCATCCTTGACCAGTGCGAAGCCGCGGGCCAGCACAGCCTTGTGCGACAGCGTTGCCATCAGCCTCTCGGATTGGACGATGCGGCCGCGCAGTCGCTCCAGCCTGAGCAGTACCGCTTGCGTGCCGCGTCTCGTCAAAGCTGTCAGCAGATCCCTCTGCACGGTTTGCCGCCGTGCCGTTGGCTCGATCGTAATGCGGCCTTGCAGCAAAGCCAGTTGCTGCCTGTGCCGTTGCAGGGATGCTTTCGCACATTTTGGCAACTGATCCGCCGCACGATTCAACTCCGCGCGCCGGGCTCTCGCCAATGCGCGCAGCGCCCCTTGGGCGCGCAAAAGGTTGCGGTCGTTGGTGCGTCGCGCCTCGGCAATCCGCCGCGACAGCGTTGCCGGAGTGAGCTTCACGGCGAAGAACCGAGCTTGCTTTCTTTCGGTGGAGACCATCAGCCCCCGGCTAAGCCGGCTGGCCGCCTCGTCCAGCCGCCGTCGCGGCAGCGCCAGCAACTGGTCGGGCGAGGGCAGCGCGCGGGCGGCCGCACGCGAGGCCTGCCGCTTGCGTTCGAAATTGCGCAAGGTAGCTGCTTTGAGCCGTGCGCCAAGACTGGCTAGTGTCGCTTCGAGGTCCGCTTTCACCGGCACCGCGATCTCCGCCGCACCTGTCGGCGTCGGTGCCCGCATGTCGGCGACGAGATCGATCAAGGTCCAGTCGGTCTCGTGGCCGACGGCCGAAATCACCGGGATGCGCGAGGCAGCGACGGCGCGCGCCAGCCCTTCATCGTTGAACCCCCAGAGGTCCTCGAGGCTGCCGCCGCCGCGCGCCACGATCAGAAGGTCGGGCGGCACGATCGCTCCATCCCAGGCCAGCGCGTTGAAGCCGTTGACGGCCGCCGTCACTTCCGCCCCCGCCGTCTCGCCCTGCACTCTCACCGGCCAGACCAGCACATGCAGCGGAAAGCGGTCCTTGATGCGATGGATGATGTCACGGATCACCGATCCGGTCGGCGAGGTGACGACGCCGATGGTGCGCGGCATGAAGGGCAGCCGCCGCTTGCGGCCGGCATCGAACAGCCCTTCGGCCTGCAGTCGCCGCTTGCGCTCTTCCAAAAGCGCCATCAGCGCCCCGGCGCCGGCGGGTTCTAGATTGTCGATGACGATCTGGTAGTTGGATTTGCCGGGATAGGTGGTGAGTTTGCCGGTGGCGATCACCTCCATCCCCTCTTCGGGGCGGAATTTCAGCCGGCTCATCGTGCCTTTCCAGACCACGGCATCGAGCCGCGCGCGGTCGTCCTTCAGGGTGAAATAGGCATGGCCGGAAGAGTGCGGCCCACGATAGCCGGAAATTTCGCCGCGCACCCGCACATGGCCGAAGACATCCTCGACCGTGCGCTTCAGCGCGCCGGAAATCTCGCTCACCGTGTATTCGGTGGCATTGGTTCGTGATTCGGATTCTGCGTCGCTCATCGGCCGATTGAGCGGCTGTTGTCGCTCCGCGTCAAGATTCCATAACTTGATCTTAAGCCTGTCCTGATTGACTCTGGGCCAAGGAGGACGCATGAGCGCCCGCAGACAACGCAGCCCGTTGACGTTCCAGGTCACCCTGACGGTGCTGACGCTTGCCGTTTTTGCACTGGCCATCGTTGTCGGCTTCGGCCTTTACGCCACCATGCAGGCCGACCGGGTCTCGCTCGAGCGGCAGAAGGTTTTCCTGGCCAACGGCCTGCAGGATCAGATCGCCGCGGTAAAGCGCGAGCAGGAAAGCGTCGCCGTCTGGGATGATTCCGTTATCAACGCCAAGGCCGGCAACCAGACCTGGATGGCAGAGAATCTCAGCGTCTGGATGTACTCGTATTACGGCCACAACCGGGTCTATGTGCTGGACGACGCCAACCGGCCGGTCCACGCCATGCGCGAAGGGAAGGTCGTGTCGCCTGCCGTCTTTGGCGAGGACGAACCCGCTTTGCGGCCGACAATCGCCAGGTTGCGCCAGGTGATGAGCAAGGACGCAAGCCAGGCCGGCGCAAAATTCGTTGCCGACGATCTGGTCTCGCTTGGCGGTCAGCCTGCCATACTCAGCGTCATGCCTCTGGTGCCGAGTTCGGATCGCGTCACTCAGGCATCCGGCAGCGAATATCTGCATGTCTCCATAGAGTTCATCAACGACGCGGTGATCGGCAAGATCGCGCAGAAATATCTTCTGGCGGGGGCGCATCTCCTGCCGATGGCTCAGCCGCTTGGCTCGGCTGCCATTCCGCTTATCGACAAACAGGGTGTCATCCTCGGCTATATTGCCTGGGACCAGGAACGGCCCGGCCTGACGCTGGTGGGCAAGGCCAGCCCGGCCCTGGTTCTGGCCGCGCTGGTCGCGGCGAGCGTGCTGGCCTTTCTGCTCCGGCGTCTGCGCCGTGCGTCATCGGCGCTGCAAACCAGCCAGGCTCAGGCGCAATATCTCGCCTTTCACGACACGCTCACCGGCCTGCCCAACCGGGCACTGTTCGAGGACAGGCTGCGGCGTGCCTTGCTTACCTCCGGCAATGAAAGCAAGGTCGCGCTGCTTTATCTCGATCTCGATCGCTTCAAGCATGTCAACGACACGCTTGGTCACCCGGCCGGCGACGAACTCGTGCGCCAGACGGCGGCCAGGCTTCAGCATACGGTTCGCGATGTCGACACGGTGGCAAGACTGGGTGGCGACGAATTCGCGGTGATCCTGATCGATGTCCGCGACGTAAGGAACGCAGAGGATATTTCCGAGAGGGTGCTGCAGAAACTGCAGGAGCCGTTCAAACTGATGGACGATCAGGTCTTTATCAGCGCCAGCATCGGCATAGCCTTGTCGACAGGCCCTGATGCCGATGCAGACGATCTGCTGCGCAAGGCCGACATCGCGCTCTACGAAGCCAAGAAGAACGGCCGTGGCCGCTACCAGGTCTTCGCCGGCGACATGGACGACCTTTTGCTGCGCAAGCGCAAGGTCGAGAGCGAGCTGCGCAGCGCGCTGAATGGCGGCACCGGTATCAAGCTCGCCTACCAGCCGGTCTTTGCTAGCGACGGCAAGACCATTGTCGGCGCCGAGGCGCTGATCCGCTGGGCGCATGAGGTCCATGGCGCATTGCCGGCGGCGCAGTTCATCGCCATCGCCGAGGAACGCGGCATGATCGGGCAGCTCGGCGCATGGGCCCTGCTGGAAGCCTGCCGCTTCGCCGTGAAGACAAAACTGCCGTGGCTCGCCGTCAATGTCTCGCCGCTGCAATTGCGCGACGCCGGCTTTGCCGAAGAGGTTGCCTCGATCCTCGCCGAAACGGGACTGGCGCCGAAGCGCCTGCAGCTCGAGATCACCGAAAACGTTCTCCTGGAAAACAACGACACCACCAGAGCGGCTCTGGCAGCCTTGCGCCAGTCGGGCGTCGGCATTGTGCTCGACGATTTCGGCACCGGCTATTCGTCGCTGAGCTATCTGCGCCGCCATGCCATCGACAAGCTCAAGATCGACCGCTCCTTCGTGCGGCTTCTCGACGGCGACGGCAATTCGGGCGCCATCGTCAAGGCGCTGATCGATCTCGCCGGCGCGCTCAAGGTCGAGGTCACCGCCGAGGGCGTAGAGACCGAGGTGCAAAAGGCGCTGCTGGTCGCCATGGGCTGCCAGCAGCTGCAGGGCTACCTCTTGTCGCCGCCGCTGGAGCCGGCGCAATTGGTGGCGCTGCCCGGCCTGTCGTCGGCCAACGCAACGACGGAGGCGGCAGCGTCGGCCTGATCGTTCCTACCAGCCAGGCAGGATCTGGTTCGGCTTGCTCCGCTTCATCTTGGCGAAGGCGAGCGAGGCGAAATCGAAGCTTCCCGTTTCTTCGCCGAGCGGCACGGAAATATTGTCGAGGCTTTCCGAGATGTGCCGGGCCAGCGCGTCGACGATTTCGGGACGCGAGGTCTGGCCGCGCATGATGCCGATGCGGCAGTCGGGTAGGGCGCCAAAACCGTCGGCTTCGCCCAGCACTCGCATGCCGGGCCGCAGCGCGCATTCCGGCAGCACCGAGATCGCCAGCCCCGACAGCACCGCGGCGGTGATGACGGTCGCCGAGAAGCTGGTGAACAGGATTCGATAGTCGCGGCTTTGCCGGTCGAGCACATCGACGGCGGCGCGCCGCCAGATGCAGTTCGGCCGGCCGAAGGCCATCGGCAGCACTTCCTGTTCGTGCGTGGCATGGTTGGCCGAGGTCACCCATAGCAGCGGCTCGCGCCGCACCACTTCCGACTGGCCGCGCGTATCATTGTGCGTCACCAGCGCAAGATCGAGATTGCCGCGCTTGATATGCTCGACCAAGCCTGGCGTCGGCTCGCAGACGACGGTCAGTTCGACGCGCGGGTTTGACCGTGTGAAGCGTGCCATGATTTCGGGCAGGAACCGGTCGGCATAGTCGTCGGGGGTGCCGATGCGGATGGTGCCTTCGAGCCGCTGGTCATCGAAGGCGGCCAGCGTTTCGCGGTTGAGATAGAGCAGGCGGCGCGCGTAGGAGAGCAGCTTGTCGCCTTCCTCAGTCAGCCTGTTGGTGCGGCCGTCCTTTTCGAACAGCGGCTTGCCGATCCGCTCTTCCAGCCGGCGCATCTGCATCGACACCGCCGATTGCGTGCGCAGCACTTCCTCGGCCGCGCGGGTGAAGCTGCCGGTATCGGCAATCGAGATGAAGGTCTGCAACTGGTCGAGATCGAGTGGC
This sequence comes from Mesorhizobium sp. M0626, assembly GCF_040320665.1. Classification (NCBI taxonomy): domain Bacteria; kingdom Pseudomonadati; phylum Pseudomonadota; class Alphaproteobacteria; order Hyphomicrobiales; family Phyllobacteriaceae; genus Mesorhizobium; species Mesorhizobium sp. M0626. The sequence continues at coordinate 211,314 of NZ_JAMYQD010000013.1, forward strand.
GCTTTCATCGGTCCAATCCATCACTAGCGTTGATGCTAAAGATTAGAAACATTCGTTGGATTAATCAATCGGTGCGTGGCAAATTCACATTGTCCACATGAAGGCATGTGAATCGAGACCGGAACGGCCGCTGTCCCCAGCGCCGATCGCCTGGTCTTGTCCAGTTCGAGTCTGAAGGAGACCGACATGACCACGTTTGATTTCGCCACCGAGACCTCGCGCATCACCTCGCGTCCGGCCGTTGCGACGCGCGTGGCCAACACTCTTCTCAATGCCTACCAGGCCTGGAAAAATCGCCGCGCCTTCTATCGCCTTGGCGAGATGTCGGACGCCGAACTCGCCGATATCGGCCTGACGCGCGCGGACCTCCATGTCGCCATCGATGTGCCGTTCGGCGCCGATCCGACCGTGAAGCTGCGTGCGATTGCGAGCGATCGTGCCGATACGATCGAAGATCTCGCCCGCCAGATAGCGTGATATCGGGCGCATTGTTTCGGTTGCCGTGAACCTTTCTCAGGCTCGCCGCGACCAACGAGTATAGCAGGCTCCCCACTCCCTGCCGGTTCCCCGCCGGCCAGCCTGCACACTGGCCCGGTCCTCCTCCAGGACCGGGCTTTTCTTTTAAAGCTCCGTCGTCATCGTGCGGTCTGCGCCGCGTCCCTTCGCTCCTTGCTCCGAAGCCGCGAAGGTCAGCGCCCAACTACCGCCGGTCCATGTCCCGCTTGAACTGGTCGAAGATCGTTTCCACGCCCTTCTGATACTCGTCGCGCTGCTGGGCGCCGGTCTCGAACATCTTGCCGAAAATATCGTCGAACGGATTGCGTGGCCTGCCGCTCGGATTGGCCTGCGGTTGCGGCGCCTGGCGCTCCTGCGGTGCCTGTCGCCGCTGGGGTGCTTGCGGCTGCTGCGGCGCCGGCTGCCCACCGGGCAGGCCGAAGCCGCCACCACCGCCTTGCCGCATCATCTCTTCAAAAATCTTGCCCAGCGGGTTGTCGCCGTAAGGGCTCTGCGTCTGTTGCGGCTGTGTCGGTTGCTGCGAACGGCCCTGCGGTTGCTGTGCAGCACCACCGCCGAACATGTCCTGCAGCACCTTCCCGAGCGGATTGTCGCCATAGGGGTTGGGCGCCTGTTGCGGCTGGCTTTGCGGCTGTTGGGCGCCGCCGCCGAACATGTCCTGCAGCACTTTGCCTAGCGGGTTCTCACCGTAAGGGTTGGGTGCTGGCTGCGGCGCAGGCTGTGCCCCGCCGCCCGCCTGCCGCATCATCTGTTCGATGATTTCGCCGAGCGGATTGCTGCCTCCGCCGAAGCCACCGGCGGCCTGCATCTGACCCCCGGTCAACTGGTTTGTCGTCTGCTTGAACAATCCGCCCATCACCATCGAAGCGATGGCCGGCAGCATCTGCTGCAATATCTGCTGGCTGACGCCGGTCGCCTGCGCGGCCTGGCTGGCCACCGCGCGCGACAGCTCCTTCGAGCCGAACAGATGACCCAGAATGCCATTGCCCTCATTGACGCCTTGCGGCGAGAAAGCCTTGGTCGCGTCCTCGAAATATTTGGCGTGCTGGCCGCTCGCCATCGCCGTCATGAAGGCGCCTAGCCCATATGGATCGGCCGTGTTGCGTTGCAAGCCCTGCGAGAAGGCCGGCAGCAGAGCGGCGACAGCCGCCTGCGTCTGCTGCATGGAAAGCCCGTACTGCTGGGCAAGCGCCTGCATGCCGTTGCCGTTCTGCGCCTGCGCCAATATGTCGAACAAGGTAGGCATCGGTTTCTCCTCCGGGAAATCCTCAAGGGAGAACCTAGTTCGTTTCGATGTTCGATTGAAGCGGCTTTTGCCGCTGCTCAAGGCGCGACGCTAATACGCATATTCCATGAACACCGGCTCGATCGAGCCGCCCCAGCGCGTGTGGTAGGCCGACAGCATTTCCTCGGCACTGGTGGTGCCGCGCGCCACGACTTCGTCCAGCGTGTTGAGGAACGAGGTCTCGTCATAGCCGTCGCGGTTTTTCCTGCCGCGATTTTTCAGCCCAAGGCGCGAAATGGTCATTACATCGCGGCCGATCTCACGCAGCGTCGTGTTGCGGAACGGCGCGGAAATGCCTTGTTCCGGCACCCCATTGCGCATCGCCAGCGTTTCTTCATAGGTCCAGCTCGAAGTCAGCGCCTCGGCGGCGTCGAGCGCGGCCTCGTCATAGAGCAGCCCGACCCAGAAGGCCGGCAGTGCGCAGATGCGGCGCCACGGCCCGCCATCGGCGCCGCGCATTTCGAGGAAGCGCTTCAGCCTGACGTCGGGGAACAGCGTCGACAGATGGTTCGCCCAGTCGCCCATGGTGGGCAGTCCGTCCGGTACTTCATTGCGGGCAGCGCCGGCCATGAACTGGCGGAAGGTGATGTGCGTCATGTCGTGATAGTGGCCGTCGCGGATGACGAAATACATCGGCACGTCGAGCGCCCATTCGACATAGTCGGCAAAGCCGAACTCGGGCGAGAAGCAGAATTCGAGCAGGCCCGAGCGCTGGTTGTCGGTGTCGCGCCAGATGTCGCCGCGCCAGCTCTGCAGCCCGTTCGGCCGGCTGTCGGTGAAGGGCGAGTTGGCAAACAGCGCCGTCGACAGTGGCTGCAGCTTCAGCGACACCTGCATCTTGCGGCGCATGTCGGCTTCGCTTTCGAAGTCGAGGTTCACCTGGATGGTGCAGGTGCGATACATCATGTCGAGACCCTTGGTGCCGACCTTGGGCATGTAGCGGGTCATGATTTCGTAGCGCGATTTCGGCATTTTCGGCGTCTCGGCCAGCGACCATTTCGGGCTGCCGCCGAGGCCGAGAAAGCGGATGCCCATCGGCTCGGCGATCTCGCGTACCTGCGCCAGATGCGCATTGCCCTCGCGACAGGTCTGGTGGATCGTTTCCAGCGGCGCGCCCGACAGCTCGAACTGGCCGCCCGGCTCGAGCGAGATCGCGCCCTGGCCGGTCGGCTCGACCAGGCCGATGATGCGGCCGTCATCGATGATCGGGTCCCAGCCGAGCTTTTGCTGCATGCCTTCGAGGATGGCGCGGATGCCGCGCTCGCCGCCATAAGGCACCGGCGCGTTGCCGTCGACATAGAAGGGGAACTTCTCGTGCTCGGTCCCGATGCGCCACTTGTCGCGCGGCTTGTTGCCTTCGGCCAGATGCTCGACCAGTTCGTCGATGTCTTCGATTGGCCGGAAATCGGTTGTGTCGCGCGCCATGGGGCCCCCTCTGCGGCTCTCGGAGCCCGCCGGCGCTAAATGGACGAAATGTCAGCAGCCGATCAAGCGAAAAATCCTGAGCCACAGGTCACAGGAATTGATCTTTACGCTTCTTACCAGTCTCCGACCGTCGCCTGCATCACCGCAAGCGCCGCTACAGCTGCTGTGTCAGCGCGCAGGATGCGCGGTCCGAGCGGGATGGCAGTGACGAAGGGGAGCGCCCGCAGCATCTTGCGTTCGTCGTCGGAAAAGCCGCCTTCCGGTCCGACCAGCAGCGCCAGCTTCTTCTCCGGCACCGCCTGCAATGCCGGCAGCGGGTTGTTGGTCGAGGCGTCCTCGTCGCAGAAGATCAGTCGCCGCTCCTTGTCCCAGCCGGAGAGCAGACGCTCGAATTTCTCGGCTTCTCGCACTTCCGGCACCGCCAGTATGCCGCATTGCTCGGCCGCCTCGACGACATTGGCGCGCAGCCGGTCGATGGAGGGTTTTGCCAATTGCGTGTGCTGGGTGATCACCGGCTGCAGGATGCCGGCGCCCATCTCCACCGCCTTCTGCACGAGATAGTCGAGCCGCCCCTGCTTCAGCGGCGCGAAGCAATAAACTAGATCGGGCAAAGGCGGTTGCGGCCGCTGTTGGCTGAGCACTCTCAGCCGCACCGCCTTCTTCGACTTCGAAGCGATCGCCGCCGACCACTCGCCGTCGCGGCCGTTGAAGACCAGAATCTCGGCGCCTTCGCCGAGCCGCAGCACATGCATGAGGTAATGGCTCTGCTGCTGGCCGGCATCGAATTCGATGCCTGCCGCGAGGTCGTCCGGCACGAACAGCCGCTGCATCTTGTAATTGGCGCGCATCGCCGAGGAATGGGCGAGGCGGTGCCTGGCGTCAAGTCTCGGCGGAACGATGCCACACCGGTTCAAAACCGTGCCGCAGCACCGAAACGGTCGTGGCCGGTGTGAGCAGGCGCAGCGACCGGCCGGCAAGGCTGTCGAAGGCCGCCGCATCGCCATAGCCTGCGAACGACCAGGGCAGCGCGTTGCCGCCGCGCAGCGCATAGGCCGAGCCGCCATCCGCGATCATCGCTCCGTCCGGCAATTCGGCAAGCTCTCCCATGGTGACATCAGGTGGCTTGCCGCCGGAAGCCAGCCGCTCCTTGTGCAGCCGCTTGTCCACCATTGGCGCGCGCGGTTCGTTTACACCGAAGACTTTGCCGAAACGCCCGACAAAATCCGTGGCTCGCTCACGCCGGCAATAGAAACAGGGACGGTGCCCGGCGGCCAGCGCCGTCACCTCGTCGAGGAAGAACAACTCGGTCCAGCCGGCCCTGCCGCCCGGCCGATTCCTGCCCATCGGCTCGCGCCGCACATTGCGGAATTGGCGGACGCAGATGATCCAGGCCGGCAAGGCCCAACGCTTTTTCAGCAGCGTCTTGGTCTCAGGATCGTGGATGATGCCGCGATTGCCGGTGAACAGGCCGCGCTCGGATATGGCATGGATGGCGCCGAACGGATCGACCCGGTTCTGCAGTGGCATAGCTCTCTCCCGAATACGCATCTTGGCTGCAATGCTGGCGACATGATATCGCTCGTCGCGTCATTTCATGTCAGCAGGGTTTTGCGATGCGGGTGCTGGTGGTCCAGAACTACGACAACACCGGCCTTGGCCAGGTTGGTGCCGCGCTCGCCGAAGCCGGCGCCGATCTCGACCTGCGCCGGCCCTACAAGGGCGATGCGCTGCCGGACGACGCGACCGGACACGATGCCATGGTGATGCTGGGCGGCGGCCAGAATGCGCTGGCCGACGATGACTACCCGTATTTCCCGGTGCTGCTCGAACTGACCCGCGATTTCGCCGCCAAGGATCGCTCGGTTCTCGGTATCTGCCTGGGCAGCCAGTTGGTTGCCCGCTCTTTCGGCGGTGAGAACCAGATCGGCGGCGCCTCGGAATTCGGCTGGCACAAGGTATCGCTGACGCCGGACGCCAGAACCGATCCGGTGCTTGGCGCACTTCCCCAGGATTTCCCCATCTTCGAATGGCACGACGACACTTTCGCGCTGCCGTCAAATGCGGTGCGGCTTGCCGGCAGCGAAATTGCCGAGAACCAGGCGTTCCGTATCGGCCGCGCCGTCTACGGCTTCCAGTTCCATTTCGAGGCCGACCAGCCGATGGTGAGGGACTGGAGCACATCCTTCGCGCCGCTGATTGCCGATCGCCATCCCGACTGGCAGGATCGCCTCGACAGCGAAATGGCACGCAACGGCCCCGAGGCCGACGCCGCGGGCTTGGCCATTGCCCGCGCCTGGGTGGCGACGATCTGAGACTGGCCGCGCGCAGTCAGCAATTCCAGGAAAAGTGTGAAGCGGTTTTCCGTCCGGAATTGCGTCAGATAAAAAGATAGAGCGGTTCGCCGTAGCGGCGAACCGCTCTATCCGTTGCATAATTGGCACGCGGCGGGGAATCTGCCGGGGACAACTTCTTTCGTCCTTGGTTTGTGGCCGAACGCTATCCTACAAGGCGCGCGCTATGCAACGGCAATGCAACCGCGATGAACCTTCTGTGTGATCCGCGCGACACACCGCCGATACAGAATCGACCTACAAACGCGAAATCGTCGAAACTTTGAGACGAATTCTCGGTTTCAACCCATTGGTAACCGCCTCGTGCCCAGATGCAGGAAGCTCAACTAGAGATGACGTCCGTGAAAGCAGCGCTTCTGTCCTTTGTCATGCTGTCTGCCATCGTTTTGTGCGGTCTCGGCATTTATTCCGCCGATGCAGCCAACAACCATCAGGCCGTCGACGGCTACGGCGTCACCGCCGCGCTTCGCTAAAACGCTTTTCCCTGCACAGTCAGGATACGCTTGTCCGCGCCGTCCACGGCGAGCGCGCTGAGCATGCCTGACTGCCAGGCGAGTGTGTCGACATTGACGCGGTTCGGCATCACCTCCGCCTGCGGCACCGGTGTGTGGCCGTGCACGATCACCTTCGGGTAAAGCCCTGGATGGTTGTGGAAGACGTCGCGGATCCAGACCAGATCCTGCGGGCTCTGGCTCGCCAGCGGCACGTCAGGCCTGACGCCGGCATGGCATAAGAAGAAATCACCTGATATCAGTGACAATTGCAGCGACCGCAGGAAGTCGACATGGGCTTGCGGTACAGCATTGACCAGTGCCTGGTGTCCCCGCCGTAACGCCTCGGCCTTGCCGAACCAGCTTGCGTGTCCCGCTAAGTCGACACCATAGGATTGTGCCGTCTGCACGCCGCCATAACGGATGAACAGCCCTTCCGGGTCAGGCTCGTCGAGAAAGTCGAGGAAGCCGATATCGTGGTTGCCGGCGAGCATCAGATGCCGCGGATCGCGTTTCTGTGCCTCGATCAGGAAGTCTATGACGCCCTTGGACTCTGGTCCGCGGTCGACATAGTCGCCGAGGTGGATGACGCGCCAATCGCTGGTCGGCTTGTATTCGAGTTCGCTCTCGATGCGGCGATGCATGGCGGCGAGCAGATCGAGCCGGCCATGCACGTCGCCGATCGCATAGAGGCGCATGCCATCGGGTGCGCGCGCGTCGAGGTAGTGGATGCCGGTCTCGGTCAAGGCGGCTTCGTCTCCGTGATCCAGCGAGGCTAGGGTCTAATCGGTGAACAAGACCCTAGCGCCGCAACTGGTCCTTGCCCATCTCGGTCACCAGCCGCTTGCCGCACAGTGCCAGCGTGATGTCCATCTCCTTGCGGATGATGTCCAGCGCCAGGGTCACGCCTTGCTTGCCCATGGCGCCCAATCCGTACAGGAACGGGCGGCCGATATAGGTGCCCTTGGCGCCGAGGCAAAGCGCCTTCAGCACGTCCTGGCCCGAGCGGATGCCGCCGTCCATATGCACCTCGATCCTGTCGCCGACGGCATCGGCGATCTCTTCCAGCGCCATGATTGACGACGATGCGCCGTCGAGCTGGCGCCCGCCATGGTTGGAAACGATGATGGCGTCGGCGCCGGTCTCGACCGCCATCAGCGCGTCCTCCTTGTCGAGAATGCCTTTCAGGATCAGCTTGCCGCCCCAACGTTCCTTGATCCAGGCGACATCCTTCCACGACAGATGCGGGTCGAACTGCTCCGTCGTCCACGATGCCAGCGAAGCGACGTCGCCGACGCCCTTGGCATGGCCGACAATGTTGCGGAAGGTGCGGCGCTTGGTGCCGGCAATGCCCATCAGCCAGCGTGGCCGCATGGCGATGTTGGCAATGTTGGCCAGCGTCATCTTGGGCGGCGCCGACAGCCCGTTGCGGACATCCTTGTGGCGCTGCCCCAAGATCTGCAGGTCGAGCGTCAACACCAGCGCCGAGCATTTTGCAGCCTTCGCCCTGTCGATCAGGTCGAGCACGAAATCCTTGTCGCGAAGCACGTAGAGCTGGAACCAGAACGGCTTCTTGGTCACCGACGCGACATCCTCGATCGAGCAGATGCTCATCGTCGACAGCGTGAACGGCACGCCGAATTCCTCTGCCGCCTGCGCGGCCAGCATCTCGCCATCGGCATGCTGCATGCCGGTCATTCCAGTTGGGGCAAGCGCCACCGGCATCGCCACTTTCTCGCCGATCATGGTCGATTCCAGCGAGCGGTTGCTCATGTCGACCAGTACGCGCTGACGGAATTTTATCTTCTGGAAGTCCTCTTCGTTGGCGCGGTAGGTGCTTTCGGTCCAGGCGCCGGAATCGGCATAGTCGTAGAACATCTTCGGCACCCGCCGGCGCGCCAGGTCCTTGAGATCGGCAATGGTGAGGATGTCGCTCATGGTGGTTCCTCGTTAGCCAGTCGTCTTGAAGCCGTCGTCGGCGTCGGAGCGCTGCTTAAGCCTGAGCCGCGACACGCGCTGCCAGTCGCCGCTGCGTTCGGCCTCGAGCATCGAGCGCTCGACATAGGAGATATGGTCCATCGCCGCTTGGCGGGCAGCTGAGGGATCGCCGGCCTTCACGGCTTTGTAGATCGCGCCGTGCTGGGCCAGCAGCGCCTCGCGCGCTCCGGGCACGCTGAACACCAGAAGCCGGTTCTGGAACACGCCTTCAGACAGCAGCCGGTAGCAGGAGCGCAGTGTGTGCAAGAGGATGATGTTGTGCGCGCATTCGCACACAGCATGGTGGAACTCGACGTCGATTTCCGCCTCGTCGTCGAAATCGCCGGTGCGGTGCGCCTCGTCCATGCGCGCCATGATGCGGTCGAGCAGCGCAATGTCGTCCGCTGTCGCGCGCCGCGCCGCATATTCGGCCGCAACACCTTCGATCTCGCGGCGGTATTCCAGATAGTCGGTCACCGCCTTGCGGTGCATCGAGATGAGGTCGGTCACCGGCTTGGTGAACAACTGGCCGATGACGTCGGCGACATGGGTGCCGCCGCCGGCCTTGGTGATCAGCAGCCCGCGCCCTTCCAGCGCCTTCAGCGCATCGCGCAGGATCGGCCGCGACACGTCGAACTGGCGCGCCAGCTCGCGCTCGCCCGGCAGCCGGTCGCCGGTGCGCAGCACGCCTTCAAGGATCAGGCTTTCGATCTGCTGCACCACCTCGTCGGCGGTGCGCGAATGCTCGATCCTTGAGAAAATATCGCTCAACGGGGGCCTGGGAAATTGAACCGGCGTCGCGCAAGATAAAGCCAGCGTCGCCAACTGGTCAAATTATTTATCCAATTTGCCCAATCGGGTCGGTCTGCGCGTCGCGCCGGCAGGACCTACGATGCTAGACTTTGGTGTTTACGCGCCTCATGGATTGCCTTTAGAGGACGCCATCACACGAAGGGTCGAGAACAGGGGGACCACCGTGTCGGACGAGACGTCCAACCTCGAATTCCAGCCGCGCGCCCAGGGCAGCGTGATGGGCTTTCCCGCGCATGAGGGACGGCCCGGCGCGATCGGCGAGGTCCATGCCCGGCCGCATCCGCTGATCGAGAAGCCGCGCGTGCTTGTGCAACTCGCCTTCATGACCGAGGGCGGCTCCGGCGTCGACATGGCCGTGCTCTCCGAACTGTCGCGGCGCCTCGGCATCGCGGCGCCCGACCGTCATGCCCGCCACCACGCCATGAAGTGGGGCAAGGGCACGCTGCGCTGGGAGCGGCATACGGAATTCTCGACCTATCTTTGGGAAGGGCCGCTTGCCGAAAGCGGCAGGGCGCAGGAGGATTCTCCTTTCGGCAACGGGTTCTCGCCGCCGGGAACGGTGATCTCAGGCATAAGGCTGGAGATCCGCAAATGGACGCCGGCAAGCGAGAAGCTGATTGCGGCCTTCGACCCGACGAGCCTCTGCTATTCGCTGGTCGAGCGCGGCAATGCGGCCATCGTCACCGATTTCCGCCAGGACGGCGACGGCCTGACCCGCATCCTGGTGCTTGATCGCGGCCTGACGCCGGCGCGGACCGGGGCGCTGTCGCAGCGGCTGATCGACGTCGAGACCTACCGCACGCTTGCCATGCTCGGCCTGCCGCTGGCGCTGACCCTGTCGAGCCGCGCCCGCCGCATCGAAGACCGGTTGGCGCAGACCACGCTGGAAATGAAGGTCACTGAAACCCGCGACAGCCAGACGCTGCTCGCCGACCTGACCGAGCTTGCCGCCGAGCTGGAAGCCGATGCCGCCTCCAGCCTCTATCGCTTCGGCGCCAGCCGCGCCTATGACGGCATCGTTGTCGAGCGGCTGGAGGCGCTGGACGAAGAAGCCGTGCCCGGCTACGACACTTGGGGCGGCTTCCTGCAGCGGCGGGTGGCGCCTGCCATGCGCACCTGCCGTTCGGTCGAGGAGCGCCAGGCCAACCTGTCGCGCAAACTAACCCGCGCCACGACGCTGCTGCGCACGTGGGTTGATGTCGAGGTCGAGAAGCAGAACCGCGATCTGCTGGCGTCGATGAACAACCGCGCCCGGCTGCAACTGCGGTTGCAGCAGACGGTCGAGGGCCTGTCGGTGGCAGCAGTGTCCTACTATGTCGTCGGTCTGATCTCCTACCTTGCCAAGGGCGCCTCGATCTTCGGCCATGCCATTGCGCCCGAAGTCGTCACCGCCGCCTCGGTGCCGGTCGCCATCGTGCTGGTCTGGTGGGGGGTGCGGCGAGTGAGGCGGATGCACTCCGAGCCGGCGAAACATCCGGGGGAGTAGGAGCGCACTTTACCCTCCCCCTTGTGGGGAGGGTCGATCCGCATAGCGGATCGGGGTGGGGGTGCTCGTAAAGAGCTTTCGTCGCGCGGACCCCCACCCCGCTCACTGCGTTCGCGACCCTCCCCACAAGGGGGAGGGTGAATAGCGGCAGATTGCCGCTGCGGAAGGCGGGCAGTACGCTCTTTGCCCGACGCGGTGTTTGCAACATCCGAATGAAATTGGTAAAAGATTTTTACCAGCCAAGCGGAGAACGCCGCCGATGTCCGGCCTTGTCATGCCCAAGCCAGACGACGCCACTATGCGAAGGCGGGCGGAGATCGTCGCCGACATGCGCATCATCGTGCCGGGCGAGGGCGTCGTCGACGCCACCAATGAGATGCGCGCCTTCGAAAGCGACGGCCTCACCGCCTACCGGCAATTGCCGCTGGTCGTGGTGCTGCCGGAAACGGTGGCGCAGGTGTCGCGCATCTTGAAATACTGCAACGACCGCAACATCCGTGTCGTGCCGCGCGGCTCCGGAACCTCGTTGTCGGGCGGCGCGCTGCCGCTCGAGGATGCCGTGCTGCTGGTCATGAGCCGCTTCAACCGCATCCTTGCCATCGACTATCCCGACCGCATCGTCGTCGCTCAGCCAGGCGTTACCAATCTTGGCATCACCATTGCCGTCGAGCAGGAGGGCTTTTACTACGCCCCTGACCCATCCTCCCAGATCGCGTGCTCGATTGGCGGCAATGTCGCGGAAAATTCCGGCGGCGTGCACTGCCTGAAATACGGCCTGACCGCCAACAATGTGCTCGGCATCGAGATGGTGCTGATGAACGGCGAGGTGGTGCGCCTGGGCGGCAATCATCTGGACTCGGAAGGCTATGATCTCCTCGGCGTCATGACGGGGTCCGAAGGCCTGCTCGGCGTCGTCACCGAGGTCACCGTGCGCATCCTGAAAAAGCCGGAGACGGCCCGCGCTCTGCTGATCGGCTTTCCGACCAGCGAGCAGGGCGGCCAATGCGTCGCCGACATCATCGGCGCCGGCATTATCCCTGGCGGCATGGAGATGATGGACCGGCCGGCGATCCATGCCGCGGAAGATTTCGTCCATGCCGGCTACCCCCTTGATGTCGAGGCGCTGCTGATCGTCGAACTCGACGGGCCGGGCGTCGAGGTCGATCACCTGATCGGTCTCGTCGAAGCGATCGCCTATAGGAACGGCTCCACCACCTGTCGCATCTCGCAATCCGAACAGGAGCGGCTGAGTTTCTGGGCCGGCCGCAAGGCGGCCTTCCCGGCGGTCGGCCGCATCTCGCCCGACTATTACTGCATGGATGGCACCATCCCGCGCAAGGAATTGCCGCGTGTGCTCGCCGGCATGCGCGAACTGTCGGAGAAATACGGCCTTGGCGTCGCCAATGTCTTCCACGCCGGCGACGGCAATCTGCATCCGCTGATCCTCTACGACGCCAACGTGCCGGGCGAACTCGACAAGGCGGAAAGTTTTGGCGCCGACATCTTGCGGCTCTGCGTCAAGGTCGGCGGCGTCTTGACCGGCGAGCACGGCGTCGGCGTCGAGAAGCGCGACTTGATGCCTGAAATGTTCGACCAGATCGACCTCGATCAGCAAATGCGCGTCAAATGCGCCTTCGACCCCAATCATTTGCTCAACCCCGGCAAGGTGTTTCCACAACTGCGCCGCTGCGCGGAGCTTGGGCGCATGCACGTGCATCGCGGCCAGGTGGCGTTTCCGGACATTCCGAGGTTTTGATGGGGGCGGAATGTCTCACGTCGGCGATCCTTCGCGCCCCCCTCTGTCCTGCCGGACATCTCCCCCACAAGGGGGGAGATCACCAGTCATCTCTGCCTTCGCCAATCTTCGACGTTGCTAGAGAAGCGCGGTCGCCAAAGCTGCTAATCTCCCCCCAAGTGGGGGAGATGTCCGGCAGGACAGAGGGGGGCGCGAAGGAACTCGACCCATCTTCGCCATGACGACCTTCACCCCCACCACATCGGCCGAGATCCTCTCCACCGTCCAATGGGCGGCGGCGGAAGAGTCACCTTTGGAAATCATCGGCCACGGCTCCAAGCGCGGCATCGGCCGGCCACAGCAGAGCGAACACACGCTCGATCTTTCGAAGCTCACCGGCGTCACGCTCTACGAGCCGGCCGAGTTGGTACTGTCGGCCAAGGCCGGCACGCCGCTTTCCGAGATCGAAAACCTGCTCGCCGAAAGCGGCCAGCAACTCGCCTTCGAACCGATGGATTACGGTCCTTTACTCGGCGGCGAGCCCGGCAAGGGCACGATCGGCAGCGTGCTCGCCGCGAACCTGTCCGGCCCGCGCCGGCTGAAGGCGGGGGGTGCACGAGACCATATTCTGGGAATCAATGCGGTTGCCGGACGCGGCGAGGCCTTCAAGTCCGGCGGCCGCGTCGTCAAGAATGTCACCGGCTACGATCTGTCGAAGCTGATGGCCAACAGCTGGGGCACGCTGGCCGTGTTCACCGATGTCACCTTCAAGGTGCTGCCGGCGGCCGAGACCGAGGTGACGCTTGCCATGCGCGGCCTACTCGACGATGCCGCCTCTGCCGCCATGGCGCTGGCGCTCGGCTCCAGCGCCGAAGTGTCGAGCGCGGCCCATCTGCCCGAACGCATCGCCGCGCGCGTTGCCGGGGGCAGTCTAGGCACTGACGCTGCAACGCTGCTGCGCGTCGAAGGGTTTGGCCCATCGGTCGCCTATCGCATCGAGGCACTGAAGACCCTGCTGAAAAATGCCGGCCCGCTGCAGGAGATCGCAGGCGAGACATCGCATACCCTCTGGCGTGACATAAGGGACTGCACGCCATTCGCCGACCGTAGCGAAAAGCCGGTCTGGCGCGTCTCCATGGCGCCGTCTCAGGCCCATCAGATGGTGCTGACGCTGCGCATGCAGATCGGTGTCAGCGCCTTCTACGACTGGCAGGGCGGGCTGGTCTGGCTGCGCATGGAGCAGGGCGATCCCGAGGCCGCCCTGCTGCGCGGGCTGATCAGAAAGCATCGCGGCGGCCACGCGACGCTGGTGCGCGCCACCCCTTCGTATCGCGCCGCCGTTCCGGTGTTCGAGCCGCAGGCGCCGCATCTGGCCGCACTGTCGGCGCGCATGAAGGCCGAGTTCGATCCTAAGACCATCCTGAACCCAGGCCGCATGGCCCAAGGCTAAGATAATGCAAACTAACTTCTCCCTTGCCCAGCTCGCCGATCCGCATGTCGCGGAATCGGAGAAGATCCTGCGCAAATGCGTGCATTGCGGCTTCTGCACCGCCACCTGCCCGACCTATGTGACGCTTGGCAACGAACTGGATTCGCCGCGCGGCCGCATCTATCTCATCAAGGACATGCTGGAGAATGGCCGCCCGGCCGACAAGGAGATCGTCACCCATATCGACCGCTGCCTGTCCTGCCTCGCCTGCATGACGACCTGCCCGTCGGGCGTCAATTACATTCACTTGGTCGACCATGCCCGCGCCCATATCGAGGAAACTTACAAGCGGCCGCTGCTCGACCGGCTCACCCGCGCCATGCTGGCCTTCGTGCTGCCCTATCCCGCGCGCTTTCGCGCCGCGCTGAAATTGGCGAGACTCGGCAAGCCATTCATTCGTCTGTTCGAAAAGGTGTCGGCCCTGAAGCCGCTCAGCGCGATGCTGAAGCTGGCACCGGCCTCGATCCCGACGGTCTCGCCAATGGCCTCTTCCGGCATTCATGCCGGGCAGGGGACGAAGAGAGGCCGCGTCGCCATCCTCACCGGCTGCGCCCAATCGGTACTCGACCCCGCCATCAACGAGACGACGATTGCATTGCTGACCAGGCTTGGCGTCGAGGTCGTGGTGCCGCAGGGCGAAGCCTGCTGTGGCGCGGTTGTCCATCATATGGGCCGCGAGGCAGCAGCCCTTGCCTCGGCCCGGCAGAATGTCGATGCGTGGACGCGTGCCATCGACCAGGGCGGGCTCGATGCCATCGTCATCACCGCGTCCGGCTGCGGCACAACGATCAAGGACTACGGCTTCATGCTGCGCCTCGATCCGGCCTATGCCGACAAGGCCGCGCGGGTCTCGGCGCTGGCCAGGGACATTACCGAATATCTCGCAAGCCTCGACCTGCCCGAGCCGGTGCGCAAACCCGGCACCGTCGTCGCCTATCACTCCGCCTGCTCGATGCAGCACGGTCAGAAGATCATCCGCCAGCCGAAGGAATTGCTGTCCAAGGCGGGCTTCGTCGTGCGCGAACCGCGCGAGGGGCATCTGTGCTGCGGCTCCGCCGGCACCTACAACATCCTGCAGCCGGAGATTTCCGCAAGGTTGCGTGACCGCAAGGTGAAGAACATCGAGGCGACCGACGCCGAAATCGTCGCCACCGGCAACATCGGCTGCATCACCCAGATCGCTTCCGCCGCGAAGCTGCCGGTGGTGCACACGATCAAGCTGCTCGACTGGGCCTATGGTGGTCCGAAGCCGGAGGGCGTCTCCGAAGGAAACCTGGTCGCCGCCGAGTAAGCAGCTATTCCGCTGCCAGCCGGTCCACCACGCCATACGTCGCCTGGTAGCGCGCGCGCTGGCGGCTGAGCGCGACCATTGTGTTGCGCAAGAGGATCGCCACAGTGATCGGGCCGACGCCGCCCGGCACCGGCGTGATCCAGGACGCGACTTCCTTCACGCTCTCGGTGTCGACGTCGCCGACGATGCGGCTCGTGCCGTCCGGGCCGATCTCGGAATTGATGCCGATGTCGATGACGGCCGCACCGGGCTTCACCATGTCGGCCTTGATCAGCCGCGGCTTGCCGACGGCGACGAACAGCGCATCGGCGCGGCGCGCATGTGCCGCCACCGAGCGCGTCATGTGATGGCACACCGTCACCGTTGCGCCTTCGCTCATCAGCAGGAAGGCAATCGGCTTGCCGACGATCTCGGAATGGCCGACGACGACGACTTCGAGCCCCTTGAGGTCGAGGCCGGTTTCCTTGAGCAGCTCGACCGAGGCCGCAGCCGTGCAAGGCGCGAGGTCGAGCTGGTTGTAGACGATATTGCCGATCGACGCCGGATGCATGCCCTCGACGTCCTTCAGTGGATGCACCGCCGCTTGCAGCGTCTTGATCGGGATATGCGCCGGCACCGGCCGCTGGATGATGATGCCGGTGACGCGCGGGTCGGCGTTCAGGCCGTGGATCGCCGCCTCGAGTTCGCCGGCGCTGATGTCGGCGGGGAACCGCCGCTCCTCGAAACCGATGCCGGCAAGCGCGGCCTTGGCGCGCTGGTTGCGCACATAGACATCGACGGCAGCGGTATCGCCGACGGTGATCGACACCAGCTTGGGCGGAAAACCTTCGGCGGTGGCGATGGCGGCATCCTCGCGCACGGATGCCATGATGCGCTGGGCGACCGGGCCGCCCCGGAGATAGCGGCTATCGTCTGGCGGAGACATGGCTGAACCTTTGCAGCGAGTTTGGCGCAGGGGAGTTTGGCCGTCCCTATAGCAGGGGAAATGCGGCAAGGCAGCGTGAAAGCGAACCGTCATCCCCCTGGCGCGACGTTCTGGCGCAGCCTGGCTCAGCTATAGCCGCAAAGAGAAAGGGCAGCGCGGTTTCCCGGGCTGCCCTTTCCTGACTGGCCGCATCCCCACACGGCCCGTCCCCCGTAAACTCTTCCCGATCCCTGAAGGTCTAGCCTTCTGAACCAGATGATTCGGTAGCCGACTATATCACGACCACGGTCGTTCCAACATTGACCCTCTCGTAAAGGTCAACCACGTCCTCGTTGCGCATGCGGATACAGCCGGAAGATACCGAGCCGCCGATGGTCCATGGCTGGTTGGTGCCGTGGATGCGGTATTCCGTCGTGCCGAGATAGAGCGCGCGGGCGCCGAGCGGATTCTCTTCGCCACCGGCCAGATAGGTCGGGAGGTAGCGGCCCTTGGCGGCCTCGCGCTTGATCATCTCCGCTGGCGGGCGCCAGTCCGGCCAGACGCGCTTGTTGGTGATCTTGTGCGTGCCAGACCATTCGAAGCCAGGCTTGCCTGTGCCGACGCCATAGCGCCGCGCCTTGCCGTTCTTCTCGACCAGGAACAGGAAGTTCTGCGTCGTATCGATGACGATCGTGCCCGGCTTCTGCGGGCCGTCATAGGCGACTTCCTGCGGCAGGTAGAGCGGATTGATCTGCGGCCGCATCACCACGCGCTTGGCCGGCGCCTGCACGGAAGCAGTGCGCACCCGATCGGGTCGCGCCGGCTGCGCATAGCGAAGTCGCGGCTGCTGGACCACCTGTCGGCTCTGCAGCACGATGCCGGGCGCCCGGCCAAGCTGCAGCACCCAGGGTGCGGAAAGGTCGGGGCTCACCATCACCGGCGGCCTGTCGGCATAGCGGTCGTTGGCGGCAGAAGAGGTGACGCCGGCGGCCAGAATGGCCACGGCGCCGAGCACGGAACGCAAAAAGATCTTCATCGGAACGCACCTTGATCGTCGAACGGACGGAGGCGGAACTTGCCCCCGGTTGCGCGATCCTTGGCGCGAAGCGGCAACCGAAACATGAATCGGAATGCGTAAAATGCCGCTTTGTCAGTAAACCTTTTGGTGTGGTTACCGTCGGGTTCAGGAATCTGGTAAAGCCGCGGTAAATGCAGCGCGAAAGCGCGTTAACGGATGGATTGGCCATGGCGCAAGACAACACCGGACTGCTTACCGGCTCCGACGGGATCACGCGCTGCTTCTGGCACGGCAATCTGCCGGACTATCTGCACTACCACGACCATGAATGGGGCCGGCCGGTCGCCGACGACCGCAGGCTGTTCGAAAAAATCTGCCTGGAAGGCTTTCAGTCCGGCCTGTCCTGGCTGACCATTCTGCGCAAGCGCGAGAATTTCCGCGAGGCCTTCGCCGGTTTCGACTTCGACAAGGTCGCTGCCTTCACCGACGAGGATGTCGAGCGCCTGGTCGCCAATGTCGGCATCATCCGCCACCGCGGCAAGATCGTCTCGACCATCAACAACGCCAAACGCGCGCGCGAAATGGTGGATGAATTCGGCTCGCTGGCCGCCTGGTTCTGGAAGTTCGAGCCGGGGCCGGAGGAGCGGCCGGAGATCGTCGACCTCGCCCACCTGCGGGCCAACCCGACGACAGCGGTCTCGATCAGGATTTCGAAGGAGTTGAAAAAGCGCGGCTGGAGCTTTGTCGGACCGACGACGGTCTATGCCTTCATGCAAGCGATGGGTCTGGTCAACGACCATCTCGAGGGGTGTGTTTGCCGGGAGCAGGTGGAGAAGGAACGCAAGGCCTTTAAGAGGCCGAAGTAGGGCGCTGTCCCCCTACCTCCCCCTTGTGGGGAGGTCGCGCCGAAGGCGCGGGTGGGGGTATCTTGGCGCCGCACCCCCACCCCGACGCTACGCGTCGACCCTCCCCACAAGGGGGAGGGTAAGGAACTCACGTCCCGCTGGCGCCCGTCAGAAAAAGCCCGGCGACAATCGCCGCCAGTGCCGCAAAGGCCGGATAAATCACCAGCAATCCAGTCATCAGCGCCTCGCGCACGGTGGAACCCTTGCGCTCGTCGGCAGTGACCTCAAACGGACCGGGGCTCGCCGTCACCTGCGCACGGCTCTCGGCCGGCCGCAGCCGGACTTCATGCAAGCCGTCGTCTCTGATATCGAATTTGCGTGCCGCAGTCATGGCCCCAACCCTTTGTTTCGGCGCGCTTATCGGCTCTGATTGTGTCGGCACGATGCCGCGCCGATGGCGGAATTGTTTCCTTTTGGTGCGTTTTGTTTCGAAGGAGAAGGAAAGAGCGCAAACCCTTGCCGCACCAAGCCGCTTCGGTTAGGACACGCCGACTCCAATAAGTCATCGATTACTTAGCGAAAAGACCCATCCCATGGCCGACAAATCGGAAAAGACGAAAGCGCGGCTGCCGCGCGGCTTTGCCGACCGCAGTGCGGACGACATCCGTGCCGTCGAGAAGATGATGGCGACGATCCGTTCGGTCTATGAGCTCTACGGTTTCGAGCCGGCCGACCAGCCGCTGATCGAATACACCGATGCGCTCGGCAAGTTCCTGCCCGACCAGGACCGGCCTAATGAGGGCGTATTTTCTTTCCAGGACGATGACGAGCAGTGGCTGTCGCTGCGCTACGATTTGACTGCGCCGACAGCGCGCTACGTCGCCGAGAATTTTGAGAAGCTGCCGAAACCCTATCGCAGCTACCGCTCCGGCTGGGTGTTCCGCAACGAAAAGCCCGGCCCGGGCCGCTTCCGCCAGTTCATGCAGTTCGACGCCGACACGATCGGCACGCCGGGCGTCGCCGCCGACGCCGAGATGGCGATGATGATGGCCGACGTGATGGAAGCGCTCGGCATCAAACGCGGCGACTACGTCATCCGGGTCAACAACCGCAAGGTGCTGGATGGCGTGCTGGAGGCGATTGGCCTTGGCGGCGATGAGAATGCTGGCCGCCGGCTGCATGTCCTCCGGGCGATCGACAAGCTGGATAAATTTGGCCCAGACGGCGTGGCTCTTTTGCTTGGAGCCGGACGATGGGATGGCGGTAAGGAAGGCGAAGGGGACTTTACTAAAGGCGCGGGCCTTGGCGCAGCTCACATCGAACGAGTGTTGAGCCTTGCAGCATATCCAGATGCATTGGGTGGTGCATTAGGGCTTTCCAACGATGAAACTCTTGCGAGTATGGCAAAGGCCGTAGAGGGCAATGCTCGCGGAGTAGAAGGCTTGGGGGAGCTTTCTGTCATCGCAAAGTTGGCGCATGCATCTGGTTACAACAATGACCGCATCCGCATAGACCCCTCCGTCGTGCGCGGCCTCGAATACTACACCGGCCCGGTCTTCGAGGCCGAGCTTCTGGCCGAGATCCCGAACGAAGACGGCCAGATCGTGCGCTTCGGCTCGGTCGGCGGTGGTGGCCGCTATGACGGCCTTGTCTCGCGCTTCCGTGGCGAGCCGGTGCCGGCGACCGGTTTTTCCATCGGCGTGTCCCGGTTGATGACGGCGCTGAAGAACCTCGGCAAGCTGGACAGCACCGATGTCATCGCGCCGGTCGTCGTGCTGGTCATGGACAAGGATACCGATAGCCTTGGCCGCTACCAGAAGATGGTCGCAGAGCTGCGCGCCGCCGGCATCCGCTCCGAAATGTATCTCGGCGGCGCCGGCATGAAGGCGCAGCTGAAATATGCCGACCGCCGCGGCAGCCCGGTCGCCGTTATCCAGGGCGGCGACGAGCGCGCCAAGGGCGAGTTGCAGATCAAGGATCTGATCGAGGGCGCTCGCATGTCGGCAGAGATCACCGACAACGCCGAATGGCGCGCCGCAAGGCCGGCACAGGTTACGGTAGCGGAGAGCGAGTTGGTCGCCGAGGTGAAGAAGATTTTGGCTGCGCAGGCGGCTGACCGTGCGAAGGGTGGCGCTTGAACGCCCCCCTCTGGCCTGCCGGCCATCTCCCCCTCAAGGGGGGAGATTGGATGTCGCGCATGGTTTCGCCAATCTCCGGCGTTGAAGAAGAGGCGCTGCGCTCCAAGCTGCCAATCTCCCCCCTTGAGGGGGAGATGGCCGGCAGGCCAGAGGGGGGTGCCTCGCACCCAACCAGCCGATGACTCGCTATCCCGCCATCGCATCCGAAATCACCAAGCTCTTCGCCACCCGCAACACCCATGCGGTCGAGGTGGCGGTGCTGCAGCCGGCCGACCCATTCCTCGACATGGCCGGCGAGGATCTGCGCCGCCGCATCTTTCTCACCGAAAGCGAGACCGGCAAGACGCTGTGCCTTCGTCCCGAATTCACCATCCCCGTCTGCCTCGACCACATCGCCTCGCAGGCCGGCACGCCGCGCCGCTATTCCTATCTCGGCGAAGTGTTCCGCCAGCGCCGCGAGGGCGGCAACGAGTTTTTCCAAGCCGGCATCGAGGATCTCGGCGACCGCGATACGGCCAAGGCCGATGCGCGTTCGCTGGCCGATGCGCATGCGCTGCTGCAGCTGGTGCTGCCGGCGCAACCTCTTGCGATCACGCTCGGCGACCAGACCATCTTCGAGGCGGTGCTGGCGGCCCTCGGCCTGCCGCGCGGCTGGCGCATGCGACTTGCGCGCGCCTTCGGTTCGGCGCCGATGCTGCAGGCAGCGTTGTCCGATCTCGCCAACCCGCCACGCAACGGTCAGCTTGACGGCGAAGTCGCGGCCCTTGTCCTCGATGGCGATCTCGAAGCGCTTTCCGCCCACATTGCCGGCGGCATGGAAGAGGCCGGCCTGCTGGCATCCGGCGGACGCGCGCCCGCCGACATTGCCCGGCGGCTGATCGAAAAGGCCGAACTGCGCAGCGTGCGGTTGTCGAACGAAGCGTTTGCGGCGCTCAGGGATTTTCTCGCCATCGACGTGCCGCTCGACGGCGCGAGTGCTGCGCTCGAAAGTTTTGCGGCCTCTGCCGGGCTTTCGCTGGGCGCGGCGCTGGAAAAATTCGCCGCCCGCGCCAAAGCCATCGAGGCACATGGCCTGCCTGCAAAGACGATCCGCTACGACGCTGCCTTCGGCCGTCCGCTGGATTACTACACCGGCATCGTCTTCGAGATCGCAGCACTTGGTGGCGAGCGGCCGCTGGCCGGCGGCGGTCGCTACGACCGGCTGCTGACCCTGCTCGGCGCCAAGACGCCGATCCCCGGCGTCGGCTTCTCCGTCTGGCTCGACCGCATCGAAGCGTTGCGGGGAGAGGCCAAATGATCACGCTGGCGATCCCGTCGAAAGGCCGGCTCAAGGAGCAGGCGCTGGAGGTACTGGCCGGGGCCGGGCTTGCCGTCAGCCTGCCCGGCGACGAGCGCCAGTACCGCGCCCGCATCGATAACGCCGAAGGCATCGAGGTGGCGTTCCTGTCGGCGTCCGAAATCGCCGGCGAGATCGGGCAGGGGTCGGTCGATCTCGGCATCACCGGCGAAGACCTGTTGCGCGAAACAGTCGCCGACTGGGAGGCGCGCGCGGAAATCGTCGCGCGTCTCGGCTTCGGCCATGCCGATGTCGTGGTCGCCGTGCCCGGCATCTGGCTCGACGTCGACACCATGGCCGATCTCGACGATGTCGCCGCCGATTTCCGCCAGCGCCACGGCAGGCGGTTGCGCATCGCCACCAAATACTGGCGGCTGACCCAGCAATTCTTTTCGCAGAAGCACGGCATCCAGGTCTACCGCATCGTCGAAAGCCTCGGCGCCACCGAGGGCGCGCCGGCGGCAGGCCTCGCCGACGTCATCGTCGACATCACCACCACCGGCTCGACCCTACGCGCCAACCATCTCAAGGTGCTGGCCGATGGGGTTGTGCTGAAGTCGCAGGCTTGCCTGGTGGCTGCCCGGAAAGATCGTGCGCCGGCGGATGAGGCGCTAGTGCGGGAAATAGCCGCGAAGATGAGCGCGCTCCCTCCCCCTTGAGGGGAGGGTGGACAGCCGCCAAAGGCGGATGGACGGGTGGGGTCGCTCCGGCAGTGCTCGACGCGAGACGACCCAAGCGGGGTCGACCGTGACCAAGGAAGTCGAGCACTTCGCCGAGGCCCCCACCCGCCTCGCTTCGCGAGGCACCCTCCCCTCGAGGGGGAGGGGAACCGCCTGTACTTTCCACCACCCCATCAGGCTGCTAGGCTCACTCATCGGGAGGAAACGGCGATGGCGATCAATCTCGACGAGCTCAAGAACGCCACCAATCTGCGCGGGCGCGGCAGGGCGTTCATCGCTCCGCTCGACGGCCGGGCACATGTGTCGGGCGACCGTTCGGTGCCGCTGCTCGACAAGACGATCCCTCAGCTTTTCTCCGACACGGTCGGCAGATACGCCACGCAGGATGCTGCCGTCTTCGTCGGACAGGACAAGCGCTTCACCTGGAGCGAATTGTCGGACACGGTCGATACGCTCGCCGCCGGCTTCCTGGCGCTCGACCTCGAAAAAGGCGACCGTGTCGGCATCTGGTCGCCCAACCGCTGGGAATGGTTGGTCACCCAATTCGCCACCGCTCGCATCGGCCTGATCCTGGTCAACATCAACCCGGCCTACCGGCTGACGGAGCTGGAATATGCCCTCAACAAGGTCGGCTGCAAGGCGCTGGTCACCGCCGCCAGTTTCAAGACCTCCGACTATCTAGGCATGATCGAGACGCTGGCGCCGGAGCTCGCCAAGGCCACCCCCGGCAAGCTCAAGGCGCAGAAATTGCCCGCGCTGAAGATCGTCATCCGCATGGGCGATGACAACTCGCCCGGCATGTTCAATTTCGCCGACGTGCTGTCGATGGCCGGCCGTGACGAGCATGACAGCCTTGACCGCATCTCCGAAGGGCTGAAGCCGGGCGAACCCATCAACATCCAGTTCACTTCGGGCACGACGGGCGCGCCCAAGGGCGCGACGCTGACCCACACCAACATCGTCAACAACGGCAATTTCGTCACCGCGGCAACCAAGCTCACCGTCGACGACCGGCTCTGCATCCCGGTGCCGCTCTACCACTGCTTCGGCATGTCGATGGGCACGATGGGCTGCGTCACCAAGGGCGCGACGATGGTCTTTCCGGGCGAGGGTTTTGACGCGGGCGCCACACTGAAAGCGGTGGCGCAGGAACGCTGCACCGGCCTCTACGGTGTTCCCACAATGTTCGTCGCCATGCTCGACCACACCGACTTCGCCGGCTTCGATCTCTCCAGCCTGCGCACCGGCATCATGGCGGGCTCGCCATGCCCGATCGAGGTGATGAAGAAGGTGGTGTCGCTGATGCATATGGAAGAGGTGACCATCGCCTATGGCATGACCGAGACCAGCCCGGTGTCGTTCCAGAGCAGCGTTGACGACCCGCTGGAAAAGCGCGTCTCCACGGTCGGCCGCATCCACCCGCATGTCGAGGTCAAGGCCATCGACGCCGATGGCGCCACCGTCGCAATCGGCACGCCCGGGGAGCTTTGCACACGCGGCTATTCCGTGATGAAGGGTTATTGGGACGACGCGGAAAAAACCCGCGAGGCGATCGACGCCGATGGCTGGATGCACACCGGCGACCTCGCCACCATAGATGCCGAGGGCTATTGCAACATTGTCGGCCGGGTCAAGGACATGGTTATCCGCGGCGGCGAAAACGTCTATCCCAGAGAGGTCGAGGAATTCCTCTACCGCCATCCCAAGGTCAAGGAGGTGCAGGTGTTCGGTATTCCCGACGCCAAATATGGCGAGGAGCTGTGCGCCTGGATCGTGCTGAAGCCCAACCAGATCGCCACCGAGCAGGAGATCAAGAATTTCTGCGCCGGCCAGATCGCCCACTACAAAATCCCCCGCTACATCCGCTTCCGCACCGAACTGCCGATGACGGTGACGGGAAAACCGCAGAAGTTTCTGATGCGCGAGGCGATGGTGGAGGAACTGGGGCTGGTGGTGCAGAAGACGGCTTGAGGGTTGAACGCCGGGGGACGGGACTGCCCGGCTTCGAAACGACACTGGGGTGCTCGACAGGCTTCCGCAAGGTTCGCCGAACGCATTGGGGCTTGAATGACTGGTTTCGCACGATCAGCGACTTCCTATGCGATGCCTTTGGCCGCGCTGGCACTGGCCGTTGCGGTCAGAGCCAGCGGGCTACCGGTGGACGAAGGTTCGCCGAGCGTCAGGATTCTCGTCGGAGCGCTCTCGAGTGCGATCATGTTCATCACTATTTTCGTGGTGCTCGATCACGCCGAGGCGGTGGCCCACCGTGTGGGGGAACCCTACGGCACATTGGTGCTGACTTTTGCCGTAACGGCAATCGAGGTGTCGATCATCGTTTCCATGATGCTGCATGGAGAGAACAACCCCACGCTTGCACGTGAGTCCGTCTTCTCGACGGTGATGATTGCCTCCACCGGCGTTGTGGGGACGTGTCTCACGTTTGGCGGCTGGCGTCATCGCAAGCAGGCAATTGTCCGGCAAGGGACAAGCGCATATCTGGCGGTTCTGGCCGCACTGACCGTCATGACGCTTATCCTGCCGACCTACACGCGGACCACCGATCCCGGCACATTTTCGGCAGCTCAGCTTGGCCTTGTGAGCGTACTTTCCGTGCTGCTCTATGCAAGTTTTGTGTTCGCGCAAACCGTCCGGCACCGGGACGACTTCATCGAAGGACTGGCACACGACCTTTCGGCGCGAACTGCCCCTCACAAAAGCATCTATTCCAGCGCTCTGCTCCTGGCAATCGGACTGATCGGAATTGTCATGCTCGCCGAGCAGGTTGCCGCAAGTGTTGAAAATGCGCTCGTTGCTTACCAGGTGACCCAGGCTGACAGCATTGTGGGGGCAATGATCGCGGGTCTGGTTTTGATGCCGGAAGCCATTTCGGCGGTTCGCGCTTCACTCAACAATGAGCTGCAGCGCGGCCTGAATGTCGCAATGGGTTCGGCTTGCGCCACGATTGGTTTGACGATACCTGCGGTCGCAGCAGCCAGCCTGCTTACGGGACGAGGGTTGACCCTGGGGCTCCCGGAAGCTGACGCAGTACTTTTGGTTTTAGCGCTTTTCATATGCGGCGTAAGCTTTAGCAACGAAAGGACGACCTTCCTGACCGGAATCGTCCATGCCGTTGTATTTTTTACGTATGTTTTTCTGGTATTTATCCCTTGAGGCTTTGGTGCGGTCTGGCGACCAGCCATCAATGCGGGTATTCGCGAACGCGCCTGATTTGAGTTTCTTTTCGGGGTTCCCAAGGCGACATCCAAGACCCAAACGACTCACACCCCCAGCACCGCCGCATCCAACCCCCGAATGATCTTCGCCAACTCGACGCATTCATCATGCCGCACCTTGTTGCGGCGCCAGGCGAGGCAGATCGTGCGTTGCGGCATTGGCTCCTGGAACGGCACGATCTTGAGGTCCGGCATGGCGCTGGCCGGCCTTGCCGCCATTTCGGGGATGAGCGTGACGCCGAGACCATGCGCCACCATCTGCAGCAGCGTCGTCAGGCTGGTGGCGCCGTAGCTTGCCATCGCTACGGGACGCACGCTGCCGCACAGGGCCAGCGCCTGTTCGCGCAGGCAGTGGCCTTCCTCCAAAAGCATCAACCGCTCCAGCGCCGGGCTTTCCGGCGGCACCGGTGGCGAGGCGAAGGCTGGATCTCCGGCTGGCACGGCGAGGAAGAAGCGGTCGGCGAACAGTTCCTCGGTGACCAGGCCCGGCTGCTCGAGCGGCAGCGCGGCGATGAAGGCGTCGAGCCGTCCGGTTGCCGTGTCCTCGACCAGTGATGCCGTCACTGCTTCGCGCAGTTCGAGCTGCAGGGACGGAAAATGCCGCTTCAGCTCCGGGAGCACATGCGGCAAAAGATACGGCGCCACGGTCGGGATGATGCCCAGCCGGAAGCGGCCTTCCATGGCCGGGCGGCCGCGCCGGGCCGTCGTCTCGACATCACTGATGTCGCGCAGGATGCGCTCGATGCGTGGCAGCAGCGCTTGCGCCTCTTCCGTCATCCGCACCGTCTTGCCGCCGCGCTCGAACAGCCGGCAGTTCAGCCTTTGCTCCATCTCGGCGATTTGCGCGGACAGCGCCGGCTGGCTGACGCCGGCGAGTTTTGCGGCGCGGCCGAAATGCAGCGTTTGCGCCAAAGCCTCGAAATATTGCATCTGCCGCACGGTCAAGCCAATCATAAGGAAAGCCTATCGCAACAAACAGGAAAGGCAATTTGTTTTTATCGAAGAGACGGCTTAGTCTGGAACCATTCCAGAGTGGCGCGGCTCCCGGCCGGCCCGGAAAAAACAACACATAAATCAGCAATTCGGAGGCCAAGATGGACGCGATGACCGACGACAACAGCGCCGGCAAATGCCCGGTCGCGCATGGAACCTCCGCCAGGACCAACCGCGACTGGTGGCCGAACCAGCTCGACATCGGCGTTCTCCACCAGCAGTCGAGCCTTTCGGACCCGATGGGCGAAGCTTTCGACTACGCCGCGGAGTTCAAGACGCTCGACCTCGACGCGGTGATCGAGGATTTGCACAAGGTGATGACGGATTCGCAGGATTGGTGGCCGGCCGATTTCGGCCATTACGGGCCGCTGTTCATCCGCATGGCCTGGCACAGCGCCGGCACCTATCGCATCGGCGACGGCCGGGGTGGCGCCGGTGCGGGCCAGCAGCGTTTCGCGCCGCTGAACAGTTGGCCGGACAACGCCAATCTCGACAAGGCGCGCCGGCTGCTGTGGCCGGTCAAGCAGAAATACGGCCGCAAGATCTCCTGGGCCGACCTGTTGATTCTCACCGGCAACGTTGCGCTGGAATCGATGGGCTTCAAGACCTTTGGCTTTGCCGGTGGCCGCGCCGATGTCTGGGAGCCCGAGCAGGATGTCGACTGGGGTTCGGAAACCAAGTGGCTCGACGACAAGCGCTATTCCGGCGACCGTGAGTTGCACGGCCATCTCGGCGCGGTGCAGATGGGCCTGATCTACGTCAACCCGGAAGGGCCGAACGGCAAGCCGGATCCGCTGGCCTCGGCCCGCGACATCCGCGAGACCTTCGGACGCATGGCAATGAACGATGAGGAAACCGTGGCGCTGATCGCCGGCGGCCACACCTTCGGCAAGACCCATGGCGCCGGTGATGCAACACTGGTCGGCGCCGAGCCGGAAGGCGCGGGCATCGAGGCGCAGGGCCTCGGCTGGTCGAGCAAGCATGCCACCGGCATTGCCGGCGATGCGATCACGTCCGGCCTCGAAGTTACCTGGACGACGACGCCGACCAAGTGGAGCAACAACTTCTTCGACAATCTCTTCAACTTCGAATGGGAGCTGACCAAGAGCCCGGCCGGGGCCCATCAGTGGACGCCGAAGGGCGGCTCTGGCGCGGCTACGGTGCCGGACGCGCACAATCCCTCGAAGCGTCATGCGCCGGCAATGCTGACCACCGACCTCGCGCTGCGGGCCGACCCGGCCTATGAGAAGATCTCGCGCCGCTTCCACGAGCATCCGGAGCAGTTCGCCGATGCCTTCGCCCGTGCCTGGTACAAGCTCACCCATCGCGACATGGGGCCGGTCGTGCGGTATCTCGGCCCGCTGGTGCCGAAGGAAGAGCTGATCTGGCAGGATCCGGTTCCGGCCGTCGACCATGAGCTGGTCAGCGACCAGGATATCGCATTGCTGAAGGCCAAGATCCTGGCTTCGGACCTCAGCGTTTCGCAATTGGTCTCGACCGCCTGGGCCTCGGCCTCGACCTTCCGCAACTCCGACAAGCGCGGCGGCGCCAATGGCGCGCGCATTCGTCTGGCGCCGCAGAAGGACTGGGAGGTCAACCAGCCTGTCGAACTGGCCACCGTGCTGGCGAAGCTCGAAGCCATCCAGAACGAGTTCAACGCAGGCGGCAAGAAGGTCTCGCTGGCCGACCTCATCGTGCTCGGCGGCGTCGCCGCGGTCGAGAAAGCGGCGCAGGATGGCGGCAATGCGGTGAAGGTTCCCTTCACGCCCGGCCGCACCGACGCCTCGCAGGCGCAGACCGACGTCCATTCCTTTGCGGCGCTCGAGCCGAAAATTGACGGCTTCCGCAACTATGTCAGGGGCAAACCGCCGATGTCGGTCGAAGCCATGCTGGTCGACCGGGCGCAACTGCTCAACCTGACGGCGCCGGAGATGACGGTGCTGGTTGGTGGCCTGCGCGTGCTCGGCGCCAACACCGGCGGCTCGAAGCATGGTGTGTTGACCGACAGGCCGGGCACGCTGACGAACGACTTCTTCGTCAACCTGCTCTCGATGAGCACCATCTGGGATCCGGCCTCCGAGCCGGGCTCGCATGAGGTCTATGAAGCACGCGACCGCAAGACCAGGGCAGTCAGGTGGACCGCCACACGCGCCGACCTGATCTTCGGCTCGCATGCGCAGCTGCGCGCGCTGGCCGAGGTCTACGGGTCGGCGGATGCCGGGCAGAAATTCGTTGGCGATTTCGTCAAGGCGTGGACCAAGGTGATGAACGCCGACCGTTTCGACATCGCTGCCTGATACAACCTCCCAAACGAAGGGGGGCGGGCCGCGGCCCCCCCCCGACGTTTTTGGAGGGGAGGGATTAATAGAGTTTTAAATAAGGGGGCGTGGGGGCGCCCCCCCCCCAATAGCCCCCCCACCCCCGCG